>CALCRD010000028.1 GCA_937894355.1 uncultured Bacillus sp. | reverse complement strand
CCTGTCTTTGACTGCTCGATTTTTAGATTTTCCCAAAGAGTTTGATCCGATTTATCGAGATAGAACT
This sequence comes from uncultured Bacillus sp., assembly GCA_937894355.1. Taxonomy (GTDB): domain Bacteria; phylum Bacillota; class Bacilli; order Bacillales; family Cytobacillaceae; genus Bacillus_BU. Next base: position 4,859 of record CALCRD010000028.1, on the reverse strand, counting down.
CCCAAGCATGATGAGAAAACAAATCAAATTCTGCCATGGAATATGCTAGACCGATACCACGACCAAAAAGGTATAGAAATAAATGTAACTCATCAAGAGGATAATCATAAGATAGCAGTTTCCTTAAAAAGGATGAAAGACCACAATCGTGAGTTTCCGGAAATGACTAATGGATTTATATTTGATGGTAAAAGACAATTAGGCAAGAAAAGTGAAGTTGGGCTTTGGCAACGTGTCGAAATAAAAAAAGTGAAGCGTGCTAATTTGACTTGGAATGATATCTTATATACATCATCAAAACTTATTATTTCGCATACCTTGAATTCTGGTTTAAAGGTTAATTATCGTATTGCCCAGCGTGACTCAATTGAAGAAAAGGATAATTTGCAAGAGGTTTTTATTAATAACCAAATAGCAACAGGGTTGCTTAAGGGCTTTAATTATGAAATGGGGTTAAAGTATTCAACCATTACTGCCAAAGGATATCCATTTCTAAGTCTAAATTGTAAGTCACCGGCAGGAATTCAATTTACTTTGAAATATTCTCAAATTAACAGAGTAGAACATGAAGAATATGAATATGACGAAGACGAGCTGTCTATATATATAGACAATATCATATCAGCTAGGTTCGAAACTACCTTTTAAAAGGGGGTGTTAATTTTGAACATAAATAAAAGAAACATAATAATCTTAATAGCTATAAACCTACTACTTGTTTTTCCTGTAGCTGCCAAAATCTTTGCATCAGAAAACCTTATCGATGATGGCTTTGAGCAAGGAATTGAAAATTGGAATAAAGATGATTGGGGAGGAGGGGTGGCAACCTTTGCTTGGGATAGCACCGAAAGTTTTTCTGGTAATTATTCTGCAAGGATTTCAAATGCTAGCCCTGCTGGAGCAGCTTATAATAGGAGAATAGAAATTGAAGGTGGGAAAAGTTATAGTTTTAGCTGTTATGTGAAAACCAATTTAAGGGATTTGAATAAAACATATGTGATGATAAGATGGCAAAAACCTAATAATGCTTGGGATGAGGAGAATTTTAGTATACTAAAAATCCATGAGGATCCAGAATCTAACCATTGGTACAATCTTAGCATGGAAATTGTAGCACCGATACAAGATGCCTATTGTGTAATTATGTTAATCTCTATGGGGCACGATCAGTCGGGAACTTCAAGCTGGTTTGATGAAGTTTCATTGAAGAAGATAGATGTTGCAAACTTGCTCATAAACGGAGATTTTGAGCAGGGAACTACAAATTGGAATAAGGATGATTGGGGAGGAGGGGTGGCAACCTTTGCTTGGGATAATTCTGAAAGTTTTTCTGGTAATTATTCCGCAAGGATTTCAAATGCTGGGCCAGATGGGGCTGCCTATGTGCAAAGAATTAAAATTGAAAATGGAAAAACCTATAATTTTGTTGGTTATATAAAAACAGATTTAAGCGATTTGAATAAGACGTATGTAATGATAAGATGGCAAACGACAAATGGTGATTGGGATAATGACAATTTGACAATACTAAAAGCCCATGAGCCTCCAGTTCCCAACCAGTGGTATAAATTAAGTGCTGATGTCATGGCACCCCTTGGTGATGCATATTGCTTGATTTATTTGATCTCGATAGCTCACAATACAACTAATACTTCAAGTTGGTTTGATGGGGTTCGTCTGGTAGAAATAGATAAACTTGCTCCAAATCCCCCAGCTGCACTTGAAGTAATGCAAAATTCCGATGGAAAGGTTATGTTATCATGGCAGACACCCCTACCTGCATCTGACGGTGACTTGCCAGATTATTATAACGTCTATAGATCGAATTTAAGTGGTTTTACGCCGCGTCAAGAGTTATTGCTGATCAGCGATCTTCGAGCTAATACGTTTGTAGACATGGAAAATAATTATTACTTTCCTGACAAAACTTTATACTATAAAGTAACAAGTTTGGATGTTGCTGGAAACGAAAGTGATGGCACAGAGGTGATATTGAAATCGTCGCCAGAGCAGGCGGTTGGCATTAACTTACTTAAGAATGCAGATCTAGAAAAAATTAATAATAACTCCCCGGAAAGTTGGGATATAATTGTTGAAGGGTTAAACACAGCGGAAGTAGATAATACGCAATATGCTTCTGCTTTTCATTCGATAAAGTTTACAAGAGCGGCCCAGTCCGGTGTTTATTCAGCATTGAGCCAGACAGTTTTAGTAGAGGGTGGAAAATCTTATCGGTTAAGCGCTTTGATAAAAGCAGAGGGAGTAAGTCCAATATTAACGGTATGGGTATTTGATCAATTTAATAAGCCTGTTGCTGCTAATATTGGCAATACAATAGCTCCGCAAGGTCCTGATTTTCAATATTCTTATTTGGATATGACCCTTCCACAAGAAGCTTTTAAAGTTGAGGTTCGCATTGAACTCTATAACGAGGTAATCGCCGGTGAGTATTGGGTGGACGATATCGTATTTCAGGAAATTGTGATAGATAATGAGCCTCCGGGGGAACCAGCTCAAATAGGGATTAGTCGAGATTTTGATGGAACAGCAAGGTTAAGTTGGCAGAAACCTCTTCCGGCCTCCGATGGAGATGAACCTATCCTTTACGCTGTTTATCGTAGCTTGGATAGGAATTTTGTACCAGGAAAAAATAATAGGATTGCAGTTATAGAAGCGCTAGAATTTGTAGACCTTGATTTGAAATTTGATATAAATAATTACTATTACCGAATTAGCGCTTTTGATAAGGTGAATAATGAGAGGATTTGTAAAAGTGTAGTTAGCACAGAAACATATGAAGTAGTATCAGGTAAAGTTATATTTAAGGAAAACCAAAAATCTGTTTCAGGTGCCAAAATTATAGTTGAAGAGTTTGCAAAAGAGATCATTGTTGATGAAAATGGAGACTTTGTACTTTTTTTGCAGGAAGGGCAATATACCATTGGCTGCTCATATCCTTTTCATCACTGCTCTAATAAAACTATAGAAGTTGTACCTGGGCAAAGTATAGCTTTAACATTTGAGTTAGAGAAGTCTGAGGTTCCAATTCCTTCTCTTACGAAACCGATTAACAATGAAGCAGAGATGATTGGTAAAGTTTTGTTTGAATGGAAGAAACAAGATCTCTGTACCAAGTATGTGATGCAACTTTCGCAAGATCCCAGTTTTGCTGAGGATCGAACCATACAATTGGAGACTACTGATAATAAGCTTGAGGTAGATCTTTCGTATGAAGGTAAATGGTATTGGCGTGTAAGAACGTTCTACACATCTGAAGTGAGCAGTGATTTCTGTGAGCCAGAAGAATTTATTGTAATTAACAATAGGAGGTATTCGAAATTCACGATTTCTTATGTATATTGTTATCCTCAAGTTTATTATGTAAACAAGGTAGATGTCGGTTTGACTATCAACTTTGTACTTAATAAAGATGCAACTGTTGATGTTGCATTATATGACCTAACAGGGAAACAGATATTGGTTATAGAAAGAGAACGGGCCTGTATTGCAGGTGCAAATAAGTTTACTTTCCCCAGTTACGAAATATGGAAGTTACGCGAAAGCGGTATGTATATTGTTCAAGTTACTGCAAACAGTGGAGGAAATGTGGTTAAGGCTGTGGGTAGGGTAATAGTTTTCCGTTAACGCGAAGGGGGGGTAAAAATGAATTTTACCAAGATAAAAATATCAATAGCCATCTATCTGCTTTTGGCTATACATACTTTTGGGGCTGTGCCCTTTTCCATAAGAGGGGGGCACGATGCCACAATCGTATATACTCCAGAGCATGGCATAGATGGCTGGAATCGAGTTCGAGTTTCTGCTGTTTATCCTGGCGGGAGCTTAGCAAAAAGCATAGATTATGTTGCTATGTGGGGAATTTGGCAGGATATGGATGGAATAAAATTTGGAATGCCAGAAAGTTTATTAGCTGACACAATTGTAGCCGAGCTCAAGGTAAGGCTTGATGGTTATCTGTTACCAGGTATGTCTTTACCTTGTAGCCTTTTGATGGGACATCAAGCTTTTTCATATTCCCCATACACAGTAGATATTTCTAACAGGGTAAAAAGAAATTATGGTAGAAAAGGAGTGCTCTTAGAAGGGATTAAACATAATAATGGAGAGTTATCTTCGTTTGTTTTTTGGGATGGTGGTCCGAAAAATATTGCATGGGGCGGAAAGGATGTATGGCGCCCAAAAAATACGATTTCTCTAATCAATATCTTTGTTGATAGTAGTAAAGTGAACAACGAAAATTTATCGAAAGATCTTGTTTATTCTGGGGAAATCAAAGCTAGGAATAAGCTAGGCAATATTAATCTACTACTCGCTCGTAATTGGAAAGGTGAAGCAAAGCTTAGGGAAGATATAAAATATGATTTCTCGGACCTTATTAATTTTGAAGGTGAATATTTCATCGTACCCGGTTCAGCTTCGTTGATATTCGGATATAAGGATTTTGGGTATAAGGATGTTTTTCAGAAGTTTGATCCAGCCTATCGAAACGAAGTTGATGAAAATGAATATGATAACAGACTAGAAGCACCCTTAGATCTATATATGGGGAAAAAGGGATATAATATTGGTTTTTCAACAGACATTTTCCCTTTTAGCGAAGATAATTATCTATCAATAACGACTACTTATGAAAATTATATTGATAGAACTACTATAACTAGGCTTAACCCGAATCCTGTAAAATTGAATTATTTTTCTGTTGGTATTGAAGGAGAACTTTTTGGATTTGATGTAAATTCTTCGGTTAAGTTAGGACAAACAACTAATTATCCGCAAGAGGAGTTATTAAATAGGACTAAATTTCGACGTTTTGAAATTCGTATGAATAAAAAGGTTGA
>CALCRD010000027.1 GCA_937894355.1 uncultured Bacillus sp. | reverse complement strand
TTTTGGTGCGATGGTTGTTTTGGCGGAGAAGAAGATTGCTATCCCGGAGGAAGTTGAAGTTATTGGCTACGATAATATTCTTTTTTCTTCTTTGTCCAAACCATCCTTAACCACAATTGGTCAACCAGCATATGACATGGGATATGAAGCCGTCAAAATAGTTCTTAGGGAGATATTTACAAAAAAGAGGAACAGTTATGTTTCAAAACTGCTTGAACCAGAATTAATTATTCGCGAGTCAAGCCCTAGGAGGTATTAGTTTGAAAAAAGTAATGGTTATTGGCAGCATAAACATGGATTTTGTCGTTGAAGTTGATCGTTTTCCTAAATCTGGTGAGACAATTATGGCGAAAGGAAAGTACCAGATTCCCGGTGGAAAAGGAGCAAACCAAGCAGTGGCAATTAGTCGTAACAATGTAAAGGTCTCGATGTTTGGAAAAATTGGGGACGACGAAGTTGGACGGGGAGTTCTTGACATTATGCGCCGCGAACATGTAGATGTTTCTATGATTCAATGTTTAAACGGAGTTAATTCGGGTACGGCGATCATCTATGTCAATGCTAAGGGTGAGAACACAATAGTGGTATTACCTGGAGCGAATGATGTGTGGACAGAAACAGACGACGAACTTAAGGCGGCGCTACAGGGTCATGATATTGTTGTTTTACAGATGGAGATTCCAGCTGAGGTTACCGCGCGAATTCTTGAAATTGCGAAGGGAATGGGGATTTATACTGTCTTTAATTGTGCACCGGCGAATTTAAGCATTCTACCTTATCTTCGTTACGTTGATCTTCTTTTGGTAAATGAAATAGAATTATCGCTTTTGTCTGGATTAGAGGTAATCGAGGAACAAGATGTTCTGAAAGGTATGGAAAAGCTCTCATCTTACTGTGACTCAATTATCGTTACGTTAGGAGAAAAAGGTTGTTCGGTTAAAGATGGGAAGAAAATAAAAAGTTTACCAGCTCATCGTGTTAAAGTAGCTGATACTACGGCAGCGGGAGATGCTTTTGTCGGCGGGGGAGTGACTAAAATAAGTGAAGGTATGGATCTTTTTGCCGCAGCAGAATTCGCCACGGCAGTCAGTGCGCTAACTGTTACAAAGATTGGAGCTCAATCATCGATTCCTTCCCGGGGTGAGGTGGATTGTTACATAGAGAGTCTAAAAGGAAAAAGGATCGAGGGAGGTGAATGACGGCATTAATTATTTGGTTGCGTTTAATTGTATTAGGTTAGCTTAGGGCAAAAAGCGAAAGGAGAATCGATCATGAAAAAACGGATGTTTTGTGTATTAGCTGTGCTAGTGGTTTGTTTATTAGCAACACAACTTACAAGTTTTGCAGCTGATAAAAAACTAAAAATTGCTTTCATCCCTCAATTAATTGGGATTCCATATTTTACCGCAATGGAGCTCGGAGGGGAAGAAGCGGCACAACGGTTTGGGGTGGACTTCGAATATGTGGGGGCGACGACGGCAAGTGCGCCGGAGCAAGTAAGGATTATGGAGAGCCTTATCACCCAGAAATATGATGCCATTTCGATTTCAGTATTAGATGCCGTTTCGATCAATCCGGTGATCGAAAAAGCCCGCAAGGCTGGAATTGCCGTATACACCTCGGATAGTGATTCGCCCAATAGCGAACGCCAGGTTTATGTAGCTCAAGCTCTTGATAATGAATTGGGGTACACCCTCCTGGATACGTTGGCGGAACAGATTGATTATAAAGGCAAAATCGGTATTGTTTCGGGTGAAGCAACCGCCACTAACCTGAACGCTTGGATCGGCTTTATGCAAGAAAGAATAAAAAAATATCCGGAGATGGAGATTGTTGATATCCGATATACAACGGGAGGCTCTAGTGAGGATGCCTTTCGTCAAGCGCAGCAACTGATGTTAAGATATCCAGATTTAAAAGGGTTAGTTGCTGTTGCCTCTTCTACCATTCCGGGAGTAGCCCGTGCAGTGGAAAACAGCAATAAAATCGGCAAAGTAAAAGTAATTGGCTACGGTTCGCCGAATACGGTACGTTCTTTTGTGAAAAAGGGAATCATGGAAGCCTCGGTCCTTTGGGATCCAAAAGAACTAGGATACTTAACCGTTTGGGCTGGTATGAAACTGGCAAATGGCGAAGGGTTAAAGGAAATTAACGAGGTACCAGGTTTGGGTCAAATTAAATATTTCCCTGATACAAAAATCCTGCTTCTTGGCGATCCTTTAATAATCACCAAAGAGAATGTAGATAACTTCGATTTCTAAACAAGAAAAGAGTTTGTGGATGTGATTATTGGCGTTGTTAATCACATCCACACCCTATTCATTAAAAGGAGGCCTAATTCTTTTATGGGATTATTTTTG
>CALCRD010000026.1 GCA_937894355.1 uncultured Bacillus sp. | reverse complement strand
TTGCTACATATGTCCGACTTCTTGCTACATATGTCCGACCTCTGGCCCATATGTCCGACTTCCTACCAATATGTCCGACTTTCGCCACATCCATAATGTCATAATCTCCAAAACTATCCCATTTTCAACATATCTTCAAAAAAACAGCTTGATGGGCTCCATCAAGCTGTTTTCCGCTTCCGCTTTTCGTAATGTCTAGCTCCAGCGGCTAGGGGCTCGGGGTCATAAGCCAATCCGCTCAGAAGGTTAAAAAGCAACCTTCCGATCGGCTCGTCTTATGCCTGTCGCCCCTTGACAAGCCGCTTCCGCTTTTCGTTTGATCAAGGGAAACGTGGGAATTTTCCGAAGTCTGGCTTGCGTTTTTCTTTAAACGCGTCACGGCCTTCTTTCGCTTCATCTGTTGTATAGTAAAGTAAAGTAGCGTCACCAGCAAATTGCTGAATTCCAGCTAATCCGTCTGTATCGGCATTGAACGCTGCTTTTAGGAAGCGAAGTGCCATTGGGCTCTTCTCAAGCATTTCTTCACACCATTGGATCGTCTCTTCTTCAACTTTGTCAAGAGGTACAACTGTATTAACAAGTCCCATGTCTAATGCTTCCTGAGCATTGTATTGACGACATAAGAACCAAATTTCACGAGCCTTTTTATGACCAACGATTCTTGCTAAATATCCAGAACCATATCCAGCATCAAAGCTACCAACATTCGGTCCAGTTTGACCAAACTTAGCATTATCTGCTGCAATTGTTAAGTCACAAACGATATGTAATACATGTCCGCCACCGATTGCATAACCTTTAACCATTGCAACAACTGGTTTAGGAATTACCCGAATTAAGCGCTGTAAATCAAGCACATTTAAACGAGGAATCTGATCATCACCAACATAGCCACCATGACCACGTACCTTTTGATCTCCTCCAGAACAGAATGCATCATCGCCAGCACCTGTTAAAACGATAACACCAACTTGGCTATCATCGCGTGCATATGCAAATGCATCAATTAGCTCCATTACTGTTTTAGGGCGAAATGCGTTGCGCACTTCAGGTCGGTTAATGGTGATTTTACAAATGCCATTATATGTTTCATATAAAATGTCTTCATAATTACGTTCGGCTACCCATTCAACTGCCATATTAATTCCTCCTTATTAATTATGTATTTTTCAAAAACTCTCTTACTATTGTACCAAATTTTTCATTTTGTTCCACATGAATTGCATGTCCACAGTCATTTACTACCACAGACTGGCAATTTTTAAGTTTATTCTGCATCTCAACAGCAATTGAGCAAAACTTTTGATCAAACTCTCCGGTTATTAACAACACTTCATTGTCGATGCCTTCAAGATCATTCCACAGTGACGATTGTGCTCCTGTCCCCATGCCGACTAAACTGCCTGCAAGTCCTACAATGGAATTTGCCAATCGTTGACTCCTTATTTGTTCCCGAACAGGTGTCGGAAGATTCCTTTGAGAATGAAATAGCGGAATTTCCTGCCAATAATCTACAAAGTGAACCATTCCCTGTTCACGAATCATCAAAGCAAGTGCGTTGTCCTTTTGAATTCGCTCAACTTGTTCTGCTGCAGTTTTTAAACCTGGAGATGCACTTTCCAGCACAAGTTTTCTAACTTTGTCAGGATGTTTGGCGACATACGAAAGCGCCAGTCTTCCTCCCATCGAATAGCCAAGAAAATCTGCCCTATCAATTTGCAATTGCTGAAGTAAGCTATCTAAATCTGCGACCACTGACTCCATTCGATAGCGGTCTGCCTGTTCAGGTGCCTCACTTTTTCCATGACCAATAATATCAACCATGATTAATCGTGAATGATCCTTCCATAGGTCGCGAAATGGTGCCCAGGTTTCCGTATTTCCGGTAAAACCATGGAGCAAAACGAGCGGATAGCCACTGCCATAGGTTTCAACATGATAGTGTACCCCATTCAATTGAATATCCATTGGCATTAACCTTTGATCCACTTTTCTATTTCCTGGGAAACGAAATTCCATAAATCGCGATGCTCAGTAACATTGGCGTCCCTAGTAGTTTGAACCTCGTAAACACTAAATCCTTCGTTAGCGTTAGGATTATTTTTTTCCATCGAAGTGGAAAGATGGGCCCAATCAGTAATTCTTTCAAATTTACCATTAAACATTTTCACAGCATGTTTAAAATCCAGATCGAGCGGCGTACCAAACAATAATTCGAAATGCTTAGGATGCCCTGCTTGTGGTAAAAACGAGAAAATTCCACCGCCATTGTTATTAATAACAATGATGTTAATCGGGATGTTATGAAGCTTAGCAGCCACTAAACCATTTAAATCATGGAAAAAAGTCAAGTCGCCAAGAACTAAATAAAATGGTTGATGTACCGTAGCCGCGCCTAAAGCTGTGGAAACTACTCCATCAATTCCATTTGCACCACGATTGGCCATAACTCGTATTGATTTTTCGTTATTATGGAAAAAGGAATCCAAATCCCTGATTGGCATGCTATTGCCTACAAAAACGGTTGACTCCTCCGGTAATAGATGAGCGAGTTGATAAAACAATTTGCCTTCACTTAAACCGCTTTCATCATTTATTCTAGCTAAATGGTGCTTGGTAAGGTCATTGATTTTTAACCATTTTCCTAAAAATTCCGAGCCATTCCGTTCTGGTAATAATGGCAAAATCGCTTGGCAAAGCAGTGATTCATCGCTATAAATCATTTCTGAAGTTACGGCAATTGGGTCACGCCAGCCGCCACCGCCATCAATGACAAAATGGACAGCATCAGCATTTTCCTTCATAAAAATCGTCAGCGCCTTAGAAATAGGCATCGCCCCAAAACGGATGATGATGTCTGGTTTTAAGAATACTTTCGCTTCTTTATTACGTAAAAATGTATCGTAGCTATCAACAATATATTGTTTATTATGGCTACCACTTCGTAGTTGCGATAACGGATCCGCTAGAATCGGAAACTGTAATTTTTCCGCCAATTCAATAACTTCTTTTTGGAACATGGGAAGATCCATTGGACCGCAGACAATGACTCCATTTACTTCCTCTGACCAAACTGAGCTAAGTCTATGTATTTGATTTGGTGACAAAGATAATTCACCGGATTGTATCGAAATTGCCCCTTTTGAGCGTTTAACCTTTTCAAAAATCTCGGGGTCTTCAAAGTGTGGGATTAATGGTTCCCTGAATGGAAAATTCAAATGAACTGGTCCGGCAGGAGTCATTTGCGAAGTGGCAATAGCTCTTGCACATACAGTTTGAGCGTATCTAAGCAATTCATCTGTTCCCTCTGGCAAAGCCATTTCCACAAACCATTTTACATGACGACCATATAAATGAATTTGATCAATTGCTTGTGGGGCACCAACATCACGTAACTCATGTGGGCGGTCTGCCGTTAACACAATTAGGGGAATTCTCGAGATGTTAGCTTCGATAACCGCAGGATAGTAATTGGCCGGTGCCGTACCTGATGTACATAGAAGAGCTACCGCTTTTCTTTTTGCCTTGGCAATTCCTAATGCAAAAAAGGCAGCCGACCTTTCATCTATGTGAATATGTACTTTGAGGTCTTGGTGCTCAGCCATCATTAAAGCCATCGGAGTTGAACGAGAGCCCGGACTAACTACAACATCCGTGACTCCAGATTCAACCAGTTCCGCAATAAACGCTGCTAAATATGCAGTTAGTGACTCTTGGTGATTCATATTTTTTCTCCTCCAAGCGCTGTAAGCATTGGGCGAAATTTAATGTTTGTCTCTAAGTATTCACTTTCTGAATTTGAATCTGCTACCACTCCACAACCGGCAAACAAGGATGCTTCCTTTCCTTGAATTAAACCGGAACGAATTGCAACAGCAAATTCGCCATTTTCGCGATAATCCTTCCATCCAAGCGGTCCCGCATAAAAGCCCCGATCCATCTGCTCAATCTCGCGAATTTTTTCGACAGCTTCATTTTTTGGAAGTCCACCTAACGCAGGAGTTGGATGAAGTCGCTCGATAATATCAAGCAACGAAGCATCGGGATTTATTTTCCCGGTAACCGGTGTATATAAGTGTTGAATATCTCTCATTTTCATCAATCCTAGGTGTTCAGGCAAAATTACATCATGGCAGACTTCACCCATTGCTTCCTTGATCATATCTACCACATATTGGTGTTCAATTAAATTTTTTTGATCAGATAAAATATCTTGTTCTAACATTTCATCTTCTTCAAATGTTTTCCCACGCTTAATCGACCCCGCTAAGCATGTCGTAAATACATCACTGCCCTTCTTTTTCAAAAGACGTTCAGGTGATGCACCCACAAAGCAATCTCCGTTGGATTCGAATGCAAAAATAAAACTCTCATTTTGTTCCGACAGAAGATGGCTTAATACTTTCTCTATCTGGACCGGCTCATGAAAATGGAGCCTTAATTCTCTTGCAAGTACAACTTTTTTCAAAGGGCCTGTCTTTAATTCGGTAACGATCTTATCGACTGTTTTTTTCCAATCTTCTGGTTGAATTTCTACTGTTTTCCTAAATTGACTTTCACGGAATGCTTGAGAACCTGTATCTACTGATAAAAGTTGTTCTCGTTCAAAGATGACGTTATCAGCTAAGGAAGGGTCATCATGCTGCGTACAAATAATATTTGTCGTTAAAAAAGCTTGTCCGTTTATCATAGAAAGCATATACTTTGGAATATGAAAAAGTGAATTCGGATACTTACTCCATAATTCGGTTTTAGGTTTTAAGGGATCAAATGAAAAGCCCCCGAACATTGTTGGGCCAAGGCCGTCATAAGTATATGGATTGAATATCATTGAATTTTCAGTAAAGCGCTTCCACTGTTTTTGGACATGAAAAAAACAATCAGAAGTCTGATCTGACTGAATTTGCTTACATATCCCCAAACCCACTAAATAAGTTTGACCGGAAGGATCCTTCCAAAAAAATCTTTCGCCAAAGTATTTTTCAGCACCAGAATAGAAAAATGACAGGGGTTCAATAGGATCAATTTTATGAACTTCACTAACAAGGACTGGCGCAGCTAAAGATGTGGCTTTTTCGATCGCATCAGAGATTCGCGTCTTTAACTCCGTATCATGTAAAATAACCAAAAAAATCCCCCCAAAATAACAGCATAACCGCTGCTATCCTTTCATTTTTAGCTTATTATAAGATACACCTCATTACAAACCATGTCAATAATACTCCTCATAGCATTCTAGTTTGTTCCTTATTATTATAACGCATTGCTCCTTCTATTCAGATATTAAAGATGTTCTTATTTCCAAATAGTAAAAGCTTATCCGCTGATTGCATCGGCACAAATAAATTTATTTGCAAAATGATGTTCAATTTCCTATTTAGCAAAAATACCAATAACCTTATAATCGTTACCATCCAGCAAAAACCCATTGACCGTTCCTTAGGCTTTACCTATACTAAGGTGGAAGCACGTTTTGACAATGCTTCTTTTTTCCTTTAAAATAGTTAGGTTTGAAACAAATAAAGTGGATCATTTATAAGGGAGAGTTAGATATATGCAACCACAAATGCAAAAAGGTTCTTCTGAGGTTGTTAAGAAGCGCAATTGGAGAATCTGGTGGCAATTAACACGACCACATACACTTACAGCGGCTTTTGTCCCTGTTTTATTAGGAACTGCCTTAGCCATGCCGCAAATTGATATCCATTTCGGTCTGTTTGTTGCCATGTTGTTAGCTAGCTTACTTATTCAAGCAGCGACCAACATGTTTAATGAATATTATGATTTCAAACGAGGGTTGGATACAGCAGAGTCAGTTGGGATTGGCGGTGCCATTGTTCGCGAAGGCATTCAACCAAGAACCGTGCTATACCTTGCTCTTGCTCTATACGGAATCGCCATGCTATTAGGAGTATATATTTGTGCACTGACTAGCTGGTGGCTAGTTTTAGTCGGATTAGTCTCAATGTCCATGGGCTATTTTTATACCGGCGGACCCTTTCCGATTGCCTATACTCCACTGGGAGAATTATTTGCTGGTTTCTTTATGGGATGTTTAATCATTTTAATATCGTTCTTTATCCAAACCGGTACTGTTTCTTCAATAGCTGTCTTAGTTTCCATTCCAATTATGATATTAGTCGGTGGAATCATGATGGCTAATAATATTCGTGATTTAGACGGCGATAAGAAATTCGGTCGGAAGACATTAGCGATTTTACTTGGAAGAAAAGGTGCAATCACATTCCTTGCTGGGATGTTTATCGTTTCTTACAGCTGGGTTTTCGCGCTAATTTTCTTAAAATTAGCTTCACCTTGGTTAGCCGTTGTTTTACTTAGTATCCCAAAAGCTGTAAAGGCCACTACTGGTTTTATGCGTAATTCACAGCCACTAGAAATGATGCCAGCAATGAAAGCAACAGCCCAAACAAATACCATTTTTGGGTTCTTACTATCAATTGGCTTGTTTCTCGAATATCTTCTATAAGAAAAGCTGGAGTACATTAACCATGTACTCCAGCCTTTTTTTGTATAGTCAAACATCAACATACCAAGTCGCTTTGGCTAGTTTTCCATTTACACTGGTTTAATCTTCCAAATTTGATCGGCGTATTCTTTAATTGTTCGGTCACTTGAGAAATAACCTGATCTAGCTATATTCATTAAACTCATTCTAATCCATTGATCATGATCCCTGAACTTACGCTCCACTTCTTTATGAGTTGAAACATAGGAATCAAAATCTCTTAACACGAAATATTGATCATTTTGAATTAACAATGAATCATAAATCGGTTCAAATTCATCATCGATTTCTGGAAAGAAACCATTGGTTAATTGGTCAATGACCTGACGGATTTTTTTATCATGGTGATAATACTCCATCGAATGATACCCACCAAATTGATTAAAATGGAGAACTTCTTCAGCAGTTAATCCAAAAATAAAGATATTGTCATCGCCGACTTTTTCTTTAATTTCCACATTGGCTCCATCCAAAGTACCTACCGTAATAGCCCCATTCATCATTAATTTCATATTCCCAGTTCCCGAAGCCTCTTTACTTGCTGTGGAAATTTGTTCACTGACATCAGCTGCCGGAAACAACTCTTCAGCGACAGACACGCGGTAGTTTTCCAAGAAAACCACTTTGAGCTTATCCTGAACCGCAGGATCCCGATTAATTTTATCAGCAACAGTGTTAATTAATTTAATAATCTTTTTGGCGTAATAATAACCCGGCGACGCCTTTGCCCCAAAGATAAATGTCCTTGGATGCATTTGAAAGCTGGAATCTTCTTTAAGTCGACTATAAAGGTGCATAATATGTAACACGTTTAGCAGCTGTCGTTTATAGGCATGTAATCGTTTAACATGAACATCAAATATTGAATTCGAATCAATGCTTATCCCTGTTTGTTCAAATATCTTTTGCGAAAAACGCTGTTTGTTTTCTTGCTTAACCCGATGTAACTTATCTAGGAATGCGGTATCCTCTTTGAATACTTCCAATTTTGATAGCTCTTCAGGCGATTCTATCCACTTGTTTCCAATACCCTCAGTAATTAATGAGGTAAGCTTGGGATTTCCTTTTATAAGCCAGCGGCGGTGGGTAATTCCATTTGTTTTATTATTAAACTTTTCCGGAAAAACCTGATAGAACAAATTCATTTCGCGATTTTTTAATATTTCTGTATGAATTTGGGCTACACCATTTACGCTGTAGGTACCTACTAAGGCTAAATGAGCCATTTTTACTTCATTATGGGAAATAATCGACATCTGATCAATTCGACCCCAGTCTCCCGGATAAATTTTCCATAACTCCTTGCAAAAGCGCTCATTTATTTCTTCAATAATCATATAGATTCTCGGCAGCAACGGCTTAAATAGGCGAACTGGCCATTTCTCCAATGCCTCTGAAAGCGTTGTATGATTCGTATATGAGATGGTATTTTTCGTGATTTCCCACGCTTCATCCCATTCCATTTTCTCTTCATCAAGGAGAATCCTCATTAACTCTGGGATTGCCATTACTGGATGGGTATCATTAATATGAATACCTATATGCTTTGGCAAATCGGCCAATGAGCGATGTTTATTACGATGACTACGAATAATCGACCGCAGACTAGCTGACACAAGCAGATACTGTTGTTTCAGACGTAGGATTTTCCCCTCATCATGAGTATCGTCCGGATAAAGAAATTCCGAAATCGCTTCTGTCTCCCGCTTGTACTTCATCACATCACGATAAAAAGGATACGGAGATGGTTCAGCGCTCCATAACCTTAAAGTGTTTACCGTTTCATTTCGATAACCGATAACCGGAAGATCATACGGAACAGCTGTTACAATCTCGGCGTTAATATGTCTAAAACATAAACGATTGTTTTCGTCTGTGTAGTTTTCCACTTCTCCCCAGAACGGAACCTCAATCGCTAAATCTGTTTTGCGGATTTCCCAAACCTGTCCATAACGAAGCCATTGTTCAGGGAGTTCTACTTGATAACCATCCACAAACTTTTGTTCAAATAAACCGTGGCGATAACGAATTCCGCAACCATTTCCCGGAAGGTTTAGGGATGAAAGCGAGTCTAAAAAGCATGCTGCCAATCTGCCGAGACCACCGTTCCCTAGTCCCGCATCAGATTCAATTTCTTCTAGCTCCTCCAATTCAATCCCTAATTCCTGCAAACCAGTTTCGACCATTTCTTCAATACCTAAATTCATCAGATTATGCCGCAACAAGCGACCTAATAAGAATTCAATCGATAAATAATAAATCTGTCTTTCTTGTGAAGTACTATATTTCTCTTTTGTATGAATCCAATTGGAACTAACATATTCCCGAATCATGTGTCCAAGGGTTTGAAAGTGATCACTCTTCGAACTTTCCTTAAATGTTTTACCACAAACCATCTCAAGCCGTTTTAAAAAAACTTGCTGAAACTCTTGTTTATTAGAAAACATGGCTTTCACTCCTTGAAATTAGTTCGGAATACAGTCGGTTATATTGAAAAGCTGACTGTGCCCAGCTAAAGTCCTTGTTCATTGCTGTTCTAACCAGTTTTCTCCAAGTAGGATTTTTATAATGGTAGAATGACAGCGCGTGGCGGATTGTATACAACATATCGTGCGCATTGAAATTAGTGAATGAAAATCCATTTCCTGTATCTGACCATTCATCATATGCTTTAACGGTGTCATTTAGTCCGCCTGTTTCTCTGACAACTGGGATGCTGCCATATCTCATCGCAATCATTTGACCTAATCCACATGGCTCAAATTTAGATGGCATCAAGAACATATCAGACGCTGCATAAAGCTGATGGGCAAACTCTTCATTGAAGCCAATTTTCACACGAACTTGGTCTGGATATTGATAAGCCATATCTCTAAAGAACCATTCGAATTCTAAATCACCTGTTCCCAGGACAACCATTTGAATCTTTTCTGCCATCATTTCGTGAAAAACAGCCTTCACTAGGTCAAGGCCCTTTTGCTTCGTTAATCTGGTAATCATTACAACCAGCGGTATATCAGTATCCTCTACTAAGGTTAATGACTGCTGGATATATTGTTTGTTTTTCTTCTTCAAGCTTAAACTTGTACTTTTATAATTTCGATACAGGTATGGATCTGTCGCCGGATTATAAAATTGATCATCAATTCCATTAAGAATCCCTTTTAAATCAGACTTGCGTTTCCGGAGAAGTCCATCCAAATTTTCACCAAAATATTCTGTTTGAATTTCCTCTAAATAGGTTGAACTAACGGTGGTGATCATATCAGCAGACACAAGCCCAGCTTTCATAAAGTTAATATTTCCAAAAAACTCTAGCTGTTCTTTATTAAAATATTGGGTGCTAATGCCCAATAAATCTTCTAAAGTATCCTTTGGAAAAATTCCTTGGAATTGAAGATTGTGAATCGTGAAAGCTGTTCGAATAAATTCATAACCAGGTTTTTGATTATATTCAATCCGCTGCAAGAATGGAATCATTCCTGTATGCCAATCGTGGCAGTGAATTACATCCGGGAAAAATCCCACATGAGCAATTGCTTCGAGGACCGCCCTGTTAAAAAAAGCAAATCTTTCACCATCGTCATAATATCCGTATAACCCTTCACGCTTAAAGTAATACTCATTATCAACAAAGTAATACGTTACTCCGTTTAATCGGAGTTCCAAAATTCCACAATACTGATTTCTCCAGCCAACTTTCACTGTAAAATCAGCAATCTTTCTCATTTCTTTTTTATAATGTTGCGGAATTGTTCCATAGTTCGGAACAATGACTCTGACATCTGTTCCCAGATTAACTAATTCTTTAGGTAAGGAACCTGCAACATCTGCAAGTCCCCCCGATTTAATAAATGGCAAACACTCAGATACTGCAAAAAGGATTTTCACGAACTCATCAGCGCTCCTTGAACCGTGTCTTTACGAATGACAAGTGGAAGATTAGAATCTCCTTTAATCAACCTTCCAGCTTCGATTTTTACATTACGATCAACTATTACCGCTTCTAACTCACAATTATCGGCAATTTCACATTTTTGTAAAATTACGCTATTTCTAATGACGACATTTTTGCCGATTTTTACACCTCGTGCAATAATGCTATTTTCAACTCTTCCGTCTATTTGACAACCATTGGCAATCATCGAATTTTGGATCTTGGCATTTTTTGAATAGCGAGTCGGTGGCTCATCCATAACCTTTGTATAAATTGGCTGTTCTTTTAAGAAAAGAGACATCCAAATACTTGGTTTTAACAACTCGATACTAGTAGAATAGTATTTTTTCACTGAATCTATCATAACGGCATAGCCTTTATAATTGTGGTAACACAAATTATATTCAGGATTGATGGCCGACACGACATCTTTCATGCATGTATATCCTGTAGTTTCTCTAGTTTCAATTAAATCAATCAATAAGGACGTTTTTACAACATACACCCCTAAAGACTTTCCTTCATGACGAACTTCTGTAATATCACAATTTGAATTGATGTGTGATTTTAACACTGCGCGAAAATCTATATTAGCTACCGTAAAACAATTTGCAATAATTGCATATTCCTGAGTACTACGGTGGAAATAGTCCATATTATCAGCAAATTGGTTAAATGAACCAATTCCACTACTTTTATCATCGTTTATTTGTGGCGGGAATAGAAAAATTCCATCACGTTTTCGGTTTAAATCCCAGTTTCTCCCTGATCCTAAATGATCCATTAGCGAGCGATATTGATACTTTGGAAAAATAGCAACACTTTTAATTTCAGAATTCACCATGCTTGAAAGGATAAAATCTATCAAGCGATATCTACCGGCAAATGGGACCGCGGCAAGTGAGCGATCGACTAATAGTTCTTCTAGGTCATCAAGATATGTTGTGGCATCGATAACTCCAAGTAATCGTTTATTCAAAGAAGACACCCTCCCAATTTATTTTCATTTGACTAATATTTTTATACCGATTATTAACCAATTTTTTTCTTTAAATTTGACTCTGAATGAATAGGTAAGTCTGGCAGCATCTCTTCTGTTATAAGAATGATTCCGTCTGGATCATCGTTTCCGCGGATAATTACGCCATCCGGAATTTTTACACCACTAGGTATGATTGCTTTTTCAATAAAGGCATTTTTACCAATAATCGCCTCTGGCATAATCACTGATTCCCGAACGACAGCGCCCGTTTCGACCGTTACCCCTTGGAAGATTACCGATCTTACCACATCACCTTCGATTGTGCAGCCCTCATTTATTAATGATTCCAACACTTCAGCTTCTGGTGAAATATATTGCGGTGGTTGATTCGGATTAACTGAATAAATTCTCCATGACGGATCAAATAGGTTTAATTCACATTTTTCGTCTAATAGGTCCATATTAGCTTCCCATAGGCTTCTAACCGTACCTACATCCTTCCAATAGCCTTTAAATGGATAGGCAAACAACTTACGATTTTCCTCTAACAAGTTCGGGATAATATCCTTCCCAAAATCGTGGCTTGAACGTGGATTATCGTTATCTCTAATTAGATAGTCTTTTAAAATGCTCCATTTAAAAATATAGATACCCATTGATGCAAGATTACTTTCAGGGAAATCTGGCTTTTCGGCAAACTCAGTTACACCCAAGTCCTCGTTTGTATTCATAATTCCAAATCGGCTTGCTTCATCCCAAGGCACTTCAATAACAGAAATCGTTACATCAGATTCTTTTTTAACATGGAAATCTAGCATCAATTCATAATTCATTTTATAAATATGATCACCCGAAAGGATTAACACGTGGTCAGGATTGTATTGATCTAAATAATTAATATTTTGATAAATTGCACTTGCCGTACCTGAATACCATTTCACTTCAGAAGTTTCTGCGTATGGCGGTAAAACGGTTACTCCACCATTTTTCCGGTCTAAATCCCAAGCACTCCCAATACCAATATATGAATTTAGGATGAGCGGTTGATATTGTGTTAACACTCCAACCGTATCAATCCCTGAATTAGTGCAATTACTTAATGGAAAATCAATAATTCTATATTTTCCTCCGAACGGAACTGCTGGCTTAGCAATGTCCTTTGTTAAAGAGTTAAGCCTGCTTCCCTTTCCTCCTGCCAATAGCATGGCGACGCACTTGTTCTTTCCCATTTTTATCTTGCTCCTTTCGTTGTTTTACGGGGCGTAACACAGTGATTCCAAATGGAGGAATCGTCATTTCCAATGAACACGGTCTTCCGTGGAAGTCTTCAGAAATTGTTTTTAATACCTTTTTATTAAAATTATTAGCTCCACCAAAGATTTCAGCATCGCTATTTAATATTTCTCGATATGTCCCTTCCTTTGGTACCCCAACACGATAATTTTCATACGTATTTTCGCCGAAATTACAAATCACAATCAGGAAATCATCCTCTGCAGTACCTTTTCGGATGAACGAAAAGATTGATTGTTCAGAGTTATTTGCATCAATCCATTCAAAACCATCGTATGTATGATCTAGTTCGTAAAGAGGTTTTGACCGTTTGTATATTTTAATTAATTGCTTCGTATAGGCATGTATTTTTTGGTGCATGTCGTAGTCTAGTAAATGCCAATCTAATTGTTCCTTGTCTTTCCACTCAGAAAACTGGCCAAATTCTGTTCCCATGAACAATAATTTTTTTCCTGGATGTACCATCATATAGCCTAATAGCAATCTTAGTTGGGCAAACTTACGCCAGTAATCACCCGGCATCTTGTCGAGAAGTGATCTTTTTCCGTGAACAACTTCATCATGCGAAAAAGGAAGAACAAAGTTTTCAGAAAAGGCATATAGAAACGAAAACGTTACCTTGTCATGTTTACTAAAACGGTGGTGTGGTTCTGTTTCCGTATAGTCCAACATGTCATTCATCCAACCCATATTCCATTTAAAGCTAAAACCAAGGCCCCCATGCTCAACTGGTGCCGTCACACTTGGCCAATCAGTTGAATCCTCCGCAATCATCAACACACCGGAATCATTTTGGTGAACTACCTGATTAAGATTCTTTAAAAAATCTAAGCCAAAAGTATTCACATGTTCTCCATTTGAGTTGGGCCAGAAAATAATATTAGAAACGGCATCTACCCGAAATCCATCGATATGGTAGTACTCCATCCAAAACAATGCATTAGATATCAAAAAGCTTTGAACTTCTTTTTTCCCTAAATCAAAGTTGGCCGTTCCCCATACATGATTTTCTCGATCATCCTTAGCCTTATATTCATAGGTGTAGTCTCCATCAAAACAATGGAGGCCATGAGCATCCTTACAAAAATGGCCAGGAACCCAATCCAGAATCACTCCAATTCCATTTTGGTGACATTGATCTACTAAGTACATAAAATCCTGCGGACTTCCATAACGGCTAGTTAATGAATAGTAGCCAACTCCTTGGTAACCCCAGGATGCATCGAGCGGGTGTTCAACCAGCGGTAATAACTCGATGTGAGTAAATCCCCCTTCAGAAACATAAGGAATTAACTCATCTGCCAATTCTCTGTAGTTATAGAAGGTTCCATCCTGCTTAGTTTTCCAACTGCCTGCATGCACTTCATAAATCACAGTAGCCTCAGCAGTAGGATTTTTTCTAGATTTTCTCCGCTTCCACCCTTGGTCATCCCATTGATACCCTTCTAAGTCATAAACAACTGATGCAGTGCGCGGTCTAAGCTCCGAGTAAAAACCATAAGGATCAGTTTTCAATAGTTTTTCTCCAGCTTGTGAAATAATTTCATACTTATATAGACAGCCCTCAAGGTCTCCCTCAAGAACGAGCACCCACACACCCTCATTATTTACTTTATGAAAGCTATACCCAGTTCCATTCCAATTATTAAAATTCCCTACCAGATTGACAGACTTCGCATGAGGAGCCCAAACACAAAATCTTGTAAATGTTTGATTTTCCTCTTTAAAAATATGCGCACCAAACAATTGATAACTTTCGAATAATGTACCTTCGTGAAAGAGATACAATTGTAATTCAGTAGGAAAGTATGATGTTTTCACTTTCATCTGACACCCCTCCACTTGAAATTATTACCTCAACTAGTAGTATACTTGACTCTGCTATATTATCGGCGCAATAGTTTTCCAAATATTAAGACAACATCCATTGTTATCTGCTAAATAGCGGGTTCATTCCAAATGATTCTTGTTGATTCGACATAAAAATTGCATGTTTCTGACAAAATAAACATAGGACATTTTTAGCAAAAAGTTAAAATGTTGCTTGCATTTGCTTGTAAAACTTAGGAGGGAAAAAAATGACTGAACAACCAGGTAAAAAACTAGAAAATAATACTAAGGACCCAGTGCCATTATTTGATGCAGCAGATGGAAAAATTCTCGCTACCGGAGACATGTTTCGCGGTCCTTCAACAGGATTTACTTCAGATCTCGATTTAAATAATCCCGGTAGAAATTTGCCAAAAAAAGATATTATCGGGGATGACGTGAGGTAGCTTTATGTTTTTGGGTTGAGAGAGAATAGTGGGGATAGAAGATAATGCAGATGCAGATGAGGTGGTAAGGTGTGTCACTAGTGGAAGAAGTGATGTCATACTCCACTCTCTATGCAAGCATTTTAGAGGAAGGGGTTTCTATTAAGCTTTACTTCGTATTTTGGCTGGAAAGCGAGCTTTTTTTGAGCGTTGAAAAACTTTTTACCCCAATTTGTTTGGAGCGTATCCTTATCGCTCACATAAAGCCTTTTTACAGGCGCATTTTAACTAAAATGTGCCTGATTTTCTACCTTTTTTGTACTTTGCAGGAATTTTCACTTGTGAATATCCCTAAATCGGGACCTTTCAATAGGATTTCGGGGACTATATCTAAATTTCAAACTCTCTATCCGCCAAAAATCGGGGTCTATCCGCCAAAAATGGCTCTCTATCCGCCAAACTAGGCCTCCTATCCGCCAAATAACCGGTTCTATCCGCCAAATAACCGG
Source organism: uncultured Bacillus sp. (assembly GCA_937894355.1). Lineage (GTDB taxonomy): Bacteria > Bacillota > Bacilli > Bacillales > Cytobacillaceae > Bacillus_BU. The sequence continues at coordinate 219 of CALCRD010000026.1, read as the reverse complement.
TTCTATCCGCCAAATTCTGGACTTTATCCGCCAAAGGTCTATTATACCCACTTAGGATTAGTGGTAGTGTCACTGATCGTGGTCATTGTAATGTATATGGGGTATATTGCGTTGAGATCATTCTGAGACGGTAATTTTGCGTTACCTTCAGTTTGGCATCTTGAGTCGTCCCTGTATGCAACGAGGTTAAAATTCATGATTTCTGTGACTCAGGGACCC
>CALCRD010000025.1 GCA_937894355.1 uncultured Bacillus sp. | reverse complement strand
AAAAGACCTCTGATATAATTCCCATGTGCCATCCAATTATGATTTCCGGATGTGATATAAATTTTAATCTTAATTTTGATGAAAACAAAGTTGAAATAACCGCAACAGTTAAAACCACAGGCCAAACAGGTGTTGAAATGGAGGCACTGACAGCAGTCGCTGCTGCAGGTCTGACAATATATGATATGTGCAAAGCCATAGATAGAGAAATGATTGTATCAGATATTATGCTGATGAAAAAATCCGGCGGCAAGACAGGAGTATTCGAGAGAAAAAGGTAAACCTAAGCGCCTACAATTACCCAAAGACTTAAACATGTAGGTCTGGATTATTTTAGAGAAAATGATAAAGGAAAGGAAAAATAAAATGGAGAATAAAATGGCGAAAGTATTAGCTGTAAATATAAGCGAAAAAAAAGGAGTTGTGAAAAAGCCCATTGAAAAGGGCTACTTTGAAGTAGACCATGGCCTTGTGGGGGATGCCCATGCAGGAAACTGGCACAGACAGGTAAGCTTATTGGGTCAGGAAAGTATCGATAAAATTAACAAGCAGGATATAAAAGGTTTGTGCGTAGGCGTCTTTGCAGAAAATCTTACAACTGAAGGGATTATTTTATACGAGCTTCCAATAGGTACAAAACTGAAAATCGGTGAAATCGAAATGGAAGTCACCCAAATAGGCAAGGAATGCCATACGGGCTGTGCCATAAGAGAGCTTGTAGGCGACTGTGTAATGCCGAGGGAAGGAATATTTACAAAGGTTTTAAAACCTGGATGGATAAAACCGGGGGATGAAATTGAAGTAATTGAATAATAAAATCGTTAGATAATATGTGGCTGTTGCTTTACTGTAACAGTCTTTTTATATGCAAAAAACACAGACTAAAATTCCCGAAAACGTAATTTTGCTTTAAACAGAATAAAAGTATCTATAAGAAAGATAAAGATATTATACAAATTGCTGTATAATTTTTATCCAATATATGGTACAATAATGATATCGATTTTATCAATCTGTAAATATAGGTATTGACAAGAAAACATTAGTGTTAAAGTATTTTTGAAAAAACCATTAGTTGTACTGTTTATAGGACAGATAAATGTATATAATGAGAACAGAGGGGTACAAAGTTAGATAATATGTGATTGCTGCTATACTGTAACAGTTTTTTATGTGTAAAAAAAAAGAAATATAGGATTCTGGAAAACGCAATTTTACTTTAACCGAAGACTTAAGTATTTATAGTAAATACTTATAAGGTAACAATTTACTATAAAGAAGTGCTAACTTTCAATAAGTAGAGGTGATATATGAAACAGAATTATCTATGGGCCAAAAAATCGGAAAAGGATGGTAGATATTCTTGGTTGTCCTTACATCAACACTTGAGAGATACTTTAAATATAGCAGGGCGCCTTTGGGAACTTTGGTTAAGCCTAGGACAAAAGAAAGTTATACTAAATTCAATTAATAGCCAAAATGAATTTGATGGTAAAAATCTATTATTATTTTTAGCTTCAACTCATGATATAGGAAAAGGCATTCCTGCCTTCCAGACGCAGAAAGGATTTCAAAACTCAGACGACTTAGATCAATTTTTGATAGAAAGATTAGAAGGGGAGGGTTTCAAAGGACTATTGAGTAAAAGTTTACCTGATAGAAATAAAACACCTCATGCTTTGGCTGGTCAATTTATTTTGACTAAGTATGGCATAAAGGAGGATATCACTTCAATAATAGGTGGTCACCATGGAAAGCCAAGTAATAATGAAAATTTCTATGAAGAGCAAAAAGGATATTTAACAAACTATTGTCAAGAAGAGAGGGGCTTTGAAGGGGTAGATAGAAAATGGGAAGAGGCTCAAAAAGGTATACTTGATTGGGCATTAAATATTAATGGCTATGAGACAGTCCAAGACCTACCGTCAATTAGTCAGCCAGGTCAAGTTATCCTATCAGGTCTAGTAATAATGGCAGACTGGATAGCTAGTAATGAAAATTATTTTCCACTAGTGGACTTAGATGTTTATCTTGTTAATAATCAGATGAAGCGTTTAGCCAAGGGCTGGGAATCTTGGTTTAAAACCAGACCAGTAGAAGCAGATTATCATTCAAATATAGTAGAGCATTATCAAAAACGTTTTAAATATGAGGCAAGAAATGTACAAGAGGTTTTTTCAAAAGTAATCGAAAGTACTGAAAATCCAGGCATCTTCATCCTGGAAGCTCCAATGGGTTCAGGGAAAACAGAAGCAGCTTTAATAGGTGCTGAGCAGTTAGCCTATAAGACTGGAAAAAGTGGATTGTTTTTTGGGCTCCCAACCCAGGCTACATCAGACGGTATGTTTCCTAGATTTAAAGCCTGGCTGGACACTATTAGAGAAGAAAAAAATGATTATATCTCTGTAAAACTGACTCATGGTAAGTCATCACTTAATAAAGTGTATACTTCACTTGCTAGAAATATAAATATAGACGAAGATGGCGAGACCACTATTATAACAAATCAGTGGTTTGCTGGGAGAAAAACAGCTATGCTTGATGACTTTGTTATTGGAACTGTTGATCATATGTTATTAGCTGCTTTAAAGCAAAGACACCTGGTTCTTCGTCATCTGGGACTAAGTAAAAAAGTCGTAATCATTGATGAGGTCCATGCTTATGATGTTTATATGAGTCAATACTTGGAGAAGGCGATTGAATGGATGGGAGCATACAATGTACCAGTTATCTTATTATCAGCAACACTACCTGCTCAAAATAGGGAAAGGCTTTCCAAAGCCTATTTGAAGGGTAATGGAATAAAAAACAAGGAGGTTAAATTGCCTGAAAAAGGCTTATACACCATAGCCTATCCTTTAATTACCTATACAGATGGAGAAGAGATTCTTCAAATGGAGGATTTTAAAGACATAAAAAATAAACCAATTAGTATTATGGGATTGGATAGAGATGTCTTATATGAAAAATTAAAAGAACTCCTATCAAGCCCGGGAATCATCGGGATAATTGTAAACACAGTAAAAAGTGCACAAGAGATAGCAGAGAAATGTTCGGAATTATTTGGTGAAGACCTTGTTTTTCTTTTGCATTCTAACTTTATAGCTACTGAAAGAGTGGCTAAAGAAAAAGAACTACTAAGTATGATTGGTAAAGATGCAGTCAGGCCTGAGCGGAAGATTATCATAGGAACTCAGATAATTGAACAATCTTTGGATATTGATTTTCATGTTATGGTAAGTGATCTAGCACCAATGGATTTGCTTATACAACGTATGGGCAGGCTTCATAGGCATGAAATTAAAAGACCTGAAAAATTTAAAGCACCAGCTTTGTATGTTATGGGTCTAAGTGATAACTTAGATTTTGAGTCTGGATCAGATTATGTTTATGGTGGATATTTACTATCTAGGACCCAGTATTTTTTACCAGACACTATTAACATACCTGGGGATATATCTCCTTTAGTACAAAAAGTATATGGAGAAGAAGAAATTATAATAGATTCTAGTTTAGAAGATAAATATGTAAAGATGAAAAATAAATTTCATTTAAATAAAAGTAAAAAAGAAGATAGGGCAAAAACATATTTATTATCAAGTCCGAAGTATGAAGCTAGAAGAGGAAAGAGTCTTTCTTTAATTAAATGGTTAAATAATGACCACCCGAATCAATCCGAAGAGCATGGATATGCTCAAGTACGAGATTCACAAGAAACAATTGAAGTTGTCGCTTTAAAGATGTGTGATCATGGCTATAGCTTTATTGATAGTTATGAAGATATTTCTAAAGATATAGATAATCCAGAAATAGCTAGAAGAATGGCTTCCTCGACTCTTAGGTTGCCACTCCAACTTTCCATGTATGGAAATGCAGACAAGACTATAAAAGAATTGGAAAGATATTGTTTGAAACATTTGTCTGACTGGCAGGACCAAGAATGGTTGAAGGGAAGCTTAGGGATTATTTTCGATGAGAATAGTAACTTTGAGTTGGGTGGTAAGATGCTTCATTATGATAGAAGATACGGTTTAACTTACAGAGAGGAAGGTTTTAATGAGTAGATTTAATTTAATTGATTCACCATGGATTTCAGTTATTTATAGTGAAAGTGAGGCTAATAAGCTTGTTTCACTCAGAACACTTTTCCAAGATGCGAAATCGATTGAATCTTCAGCAGGTGATACTAAAACCCAAGATTTTGCTGTTTTAAGAGTCCTTCTTGCAATTTTGCATACTGTCTATTCGAGGTTTGACGCAAAGGGAAATCAATATGAATATATTGATTTGGATGAATCATATAGGCAGACATCTAATGTAGATAAGGATGATTTAATATCCTATCTTAACAATCTTAACAAGACTTGGGAGTCTTTATGGGACAAGGGTGAATTTACTTTTATAGTAGAAGAATATTTGGATAAGTGGCATGACCATTTTTACTTATTTGATGATAAATATCCTTTTTTTCAAATTTTAAAAGAAGATATTTCATCGGACAAAATTAACAAAAAAAATCCAAGTGCAATAAGTGGTAAGACTTTTGACAGGACTTTGTCTGAAAGTGATAATAAGGTAGCATTATTCTCCCCTAAATATGCAGCTGGGTCAAATAAAGAAATATTAACAGAGGATGAGGTAGCCCGTTGGTTAATAACTTATCAAGGTTATACTGGATTAGCTGATAAGACTAAATTTATTACGAATGAAGAATACGAGAGAATATCTAAGGGGTGGTTATTTGATATTGGGGGAATCCATATCGAAGGGAAAAATCTTTTTGAAACCTTAATGCTTAATCTCCTCTTAGTTCATCCGGAAGAAAAATATGTAGAAAATAGGCAAAAGCCTTGCTGGGAATATCCTTCTGAATATTTAATAAATGAATATTTGGATAATAATATGCCTGACAACTTGTCGCAACTATATACAAACTGGTCAAGAGCTATTTACATAGATCCGGAAATCGATCTTAAAAAGGCTTTCTCATGTAATGTTGTTAAGCTTCCTGGTTTAGAGAATAGGGATCAATTTTTAGAGCCAATGACACTTTGGCGTTTTAATGAAGAAGGAATTAATAAAGATTATTATACTCCAAGAAAACATAGATCTAACGAATCTTTGTGGAGGTCTTTTGGTCTGATAGCCATGCCTTCCTCTGAAGACGATAAACAGAGGCGCCCCGGAGTTATTAGCTGGCTTGACGAGAAAAAGAAAATTATAGGCGATGCAGAAATTATTATAAGAGCTACCAGTATGCAGGATGATGGAAATGCAACTTCTTGGGTACCTGTAGACGAGATTTGCGACGAGTTAATAATAAATGATTACGTTTTAACAGATGTAAAGGAAAAACATTGGGTTCCTCGTATAGAAAGTTCAGTTGAAAAAACTAAGTACGTAGTCAACAAGAATTGTTTTATGTTTTTGTCAGACATAGCAGGAATTAGAAATATTAAGGAGTCTACTAGACAAGGTTTTATTAATCGTGAAATAGAAGCTCTATATTTTGAGATAGATATTCATTTTAGGACCTGGCTTGCTAGTATTGAACCAAACGATTCTAAAGATGAGAAGGTTATTGTATGGAGGGAGGAGTTGTATAAGATAGTCAGAAAACAGGCAGACAAATTTTTCAATAATGCAAGTAGTAGGGACTTAAAAGGGATAGAAACAGAAGATGGGGTTAAAAACATTGCTACTTCTTATAATAAATTTATTTACTTCTTAAACCGAGAACTTAAAGGGTAGCAGGAAGGAGAGGAAATGAAGAAAGACAAGCAAAAGGACAATCCAACGGTTTATCAGGTAACATCAACAATAATAGGTAAATTATCGAGAGCGCTTGATACTTCTACAGTTAAAGCGTCACTAGCTAACTTGAGAAATTCCATAGGAAAAGATCATAGTGAAACTATTGAAATTTGGTCAATAATGCTTGAAAATATGCCTGATGGATTTCTTGGAAGTGATGGAAATTTGACAGCTGAAGAGGAAGCTATTTTAAACACTTTGCAATTATATGCTCTTTATCAACAAGGCAGTTCAGAAAGTGTAGCGATCGACAAAGAAATCAACAAATGGGAAAATATGGGGACGTATTTTTCAAATTTAAGGGAAGATGACAACAGGGTTTCAGCAGATAGAAGGTTTAATACAATGGTAACATCGACAACATATGATGAACTTTTCTATCATTTAAAACAGATGTTTGGACTATTAAAGTCCAGAAGTAAGGGACAAGTAAAAGTAAATTTTTCAAAGCTGAGTCAAGACTTATTTTTCTTTATATTAGGTTACGAAGATAGCATAAGAATTGCTTGGTCAAGGGAATACTACAGAAATCGGAATGTAGAAAATGGAAAAAATGAAGGAGAAGAAAATGAACAAAAATAGGTTATTTTTAGATATCCACATTATTCAGACTGTTCCACCATCCAATATAAATAGGGATGATACAGGAAGTCCAAAAACTGCTCAGTATGGCGGGGTTAGGCGAGCAAGGATTTCATCCCAGTCTTGGAAGAGAGCCATGCGTAAATATTTTTACGAAAATAGTGCCCAAGAAAATATTGGTGTTAGAACGCTAGAATTAGTAGAATATGTAAAAGAAAAAATTCTTGAAATCAATAAGGATATCGATGAAAAAAAGGCTAAGGATTTAGCCAACGATGTTTTAAAGGAAGCCGGTATCTCTTTAAAAGATGATAAAGCAAAGGCCTTGTTTTTTATGGGTGATACACAGGGTCGTAAACTAGCCCAAGCTGCACTTGATGGCATCAAAGATAAAAAAATTCTACAGGAAATGCTAAGAGAAAACCCAGCTATAGATATAGCTCTTTTTGGTAGGATGGTTGCTGATGATCCTTCCTTAAATGAAGACGCTTCATCACAGGTTGCTCACGCTATATCTACCCATGCGGTACAAACCGAGTTTGATTTTTTTACAGCAGTAGACGATAAAAAGCCTGAAGACAATGCAGGTGCTGGCATGTTAGGTACTATTGAATACAATTCATCAACCCTTTATCGCTATGCTAATGTTGCAGTTCACGAGTTGTTAGGTCAGCTTGATGATAAAGAAAGTGTTATAAACACTTTAAAACTATATGTGGAGGCCTTTTCCAATTCAATGCCTACCGGTAAGGTAAATACATTTGCAAACCAGACTTTGCCTCAACTAACTCTACTGAATCTGCGTGTTGATAGACCTGTTAATCTGGTAAATGCATTTGAAAAGCCTGTTAAATCAACTGATGGATATGCCTATGAGTCAATAAACAGAGTATTTGATGCAGATAAAGAAGTTGAAAAATTTGTTAAAGAACCTGCAGCGAGCTACTATTTGTTATTAAAAAATCAAGATATTGATACTAATAGTGAAAAAGCAGAGTCTTTAAAAGACCTTTTGCAAAGATTAGCTAGCGACTTAGAGACACTATTAGATTAAGCAGGTGATTAAAATGAAAACACTACTTTTAAAATTTGCAGGTCCTTTACAATCTTGGGGAACAGATTCAGATTTTGAAATACGTCATACGGATTTATACCCTTCTAAGAGTGCAGTAATTGGACTAATAGCAGGTAGTTTAGGATATAGGAGAAATGACGATGAAAGAATTCAAAAACTTAATAAATTAGACTTTGCTGTAAGAATAGACCAAAATGGAAACTTACTCAGAGATTATCATACAGCAAAAAGTTATAAAAAAAGTGGAGAGGTTCTAAGAACATATGTAACTAATCGATATTATATCGAAGATGGTGCTTTTTCAATTGCATTAGGCCATGATAATAATGAACTTATTGAAGAAATATCTTATGCTGTACAAAATCCTTATTTTCAGACCTATATGGGACGTAGAGCCCTGCCTTTAAACTCGGATTTTTATATAGGTATAGTAGATGATGACGTTATTTCTTCATTAGAAGATTTACCATGGCAAGCTAGTGATTGGTATAAAAAAAATAATAATGATATAGATTCTTTAACAATTTATGCGGATTCCCATCTATTAGCTAATAAAAGTAAGCATTTTAGGAAAGATGAGGTTGCTTCTTTTAATCAAAGATCAAGGACTTTTGCTTATCGCTATGAGTCAAGAGATAGAGTCACTTTAAAAAAAGAAGAACATGATGCATTTGCAGCGTTAGGAGATTAATATGTATTTGTCAAGAGTAGAAATTGATATAAAAAATAGAAAGAAAATTAAAGATTTAAGCCATGTAGGAGCTATTCATAATTGGGTTGAAGGTTGTTTCCCCGAAGAATTTTATGAAGGTGTAAGAACCAGGAAATTATGGAGGATAGACTCACTTAATGGTAAAGATTATCTATTAATAGTAAGTGTAGAATCCCCATCAATAGAACATTTGGAAAAATATGGTGTGCCAGGGACTGGACAAGTTAAAAATTATGATAAATTTTTAAATAATATCGAAGAAGGTAAGAGGTACACTTTTTGCATAACCTTAAATCCCGTAGTTTCTAAGATGGTAGATCCAAATGAAAAGCGAGGCATGGTTAAACCTGTCGTTAACGACGAGCAAATAAAGTTTCTTTATGATCGAAGTGAAAAAAGTGGATTTTGTTTGAATAAAGATGAGTTTTTTGTAGCAAATCGTGGTTATGTTACTTTTAATAGGTCTTCTCAAAAGCAGATTAAATTAAGTAAGGCGACCTATGAAGGGAAGCTAATAGTTTTAGATAAAGAGAAGTTTATTGAAACTTTAACAAAAGGGTTGGGTAAGAAAAAAGCTTATGGGTTTGGTATGATTACAGTTATTCCAGAGGTATAACCTATGGAAAAAAAGATTAGTGGGGCAGAAAAAACAAAACTTCATGAACTTCCAAGAATAGGTGATAGGGTCAGTTTTATTTATGTTGAACATTCTAAAATAAACCGTAAGGATAGCGCAATTACTCTAATAGATAATAGGGGAGTAGTGCAAATACCAGTTGCCATGATTGGGGTCTTAATGTTAGGACCAGGTACTGATATTTCCCACCGTGCTATGGAGCTTATTGGAGATGCTGGGACCAGTGTTATTTGGGTTGGTGAACATGGGGTCAGACATTATGCGCATGGGCGACCATTGGCTCACTCAACCAAGTTCTTAGAAAAGCAAGCTAAACTAGTCTCGAATAAACAGTCAAGATTATCAGTTGCAAGAAAAATGTACCAGATGCGTTTTCCGGGAGAAGATGTATCTAAAAATACAATGCAGCAGCTCCGTGGAAAAGAAGGGGCTAGGGTAAGAGGTATTTATAGGGATTGCTCCAAAAGGTTTAATGTTGACTGGAAGAGGAGAGATTATGATCCTAATAATTTTGAAGGAAGCAGTCCGGTAAATAAAGCCTTGTCAGCATCTAATGTGTGCTTATATGGTTTAGTACATAGTGTTGTTGCAGCCTTAGGTCTTGCTCCAGGACTTGGGTTTATTCATACGGGTCATGATAGTGCTTTTATATATGATATAGCCGATCTTTATAAAGCAGATTATACTATTCCTTTATCATTTAAATTAGCTTCAGAAGTTGATAAAGAGGATGATATAGGTCGTTTAGCTCGATTAGGAACGCGTGATAGTTTTGTAGATGGAAAGCTCTTAAAGATAATAGTAAAGGACTTACAAGATCTATTAAGTATAGAGATTGATGAGCAATTTGAAGCTGATACAATTAATCTGTGGGATGATAAGGATGACCTGGTTAAATATGGCGTTAACTATTATGAGGTAGATTAGTATGCCTATTACAATAATTACTTTAAGCAATTCAACCCCTTCACTAAAAGGAGATTTATCAAAATGGATGCAGGAAATAGCAACAGGTGTTTATGTTGGAAATTTCAACTCAAGGATTAGAGAATATCTATGGAAACGAGTTACTGAAAACGTTGGGAATGGAGAAGCAACTTTAAGTTATGCTAGTCGAAATGAGATTGGCTACAGCTTTGAAACTCATAATGCAAAACGTGAAGTAATTGATTTTGATGGAATTCCACTTGTTATGTTTCCTAAATCACAAGAAAATGAAGAGCCAAATGACAATAAATTAGGCTTTAGCAAAGCATCAAAATATAGGAAACAAAGAAAGTTTTCTAATAAATCACATGTTGTAGATGTACAGAAAGTTGATTATGTTGTTGTAGATATAGAAACGGATGGCTTAGACGAATCAAAGAACTCAATTTTGGAAATAGGGGCTATAAAATCTATTTCTGGAAAAACAGAAGAATTTCATAAGCTAATTAAATATGAATCGGATTTGCCGGATTCAATAGTTAAACTAACAGGAATAACAAATGAATTATTGGATGAAGAAGGCGATGACTTAACGGTTTCTTTAGAAGAGTTTGTTGAGTTCGTTGGAGATAGTATTATAGTTGGATATAATATAAATTTTGATATGAAATTTATAAACTTTGCCTTGAAGAAAGCAAATCAGAACACTATATCTAATCAGACCATTGATCTTTTACCTATAGTGAAGAAAGAAAAAATGTATCTACCTGATTATAAATTGGAGACTGTTTTGGAGGCATATGGAAATAATGGGAAGGTTACACATAGGGCTTTAGAGGATGCAAGACAAACCTATAACTTATCAAGAAAACTAAAGAAATTTGAACAGTTATTGAATAGATAATGTGTAAACACTGGGGATTTTTAAGTATTCTTCCCGCGTATGCGGGGGTGATCCT
>CALCRD010000024.1 GCA_937894355.1 uncultured Bacillus sp. | reverse complement strand
CTTGAACTACCAATATGTGGTAGAGCCACGACTTGATCAAGTTTTAGAAGGGGATAATCAGCAGCAATTGGTTCAACATCAAATACATCTAATCCTGCCCCTGCAATTTCCTTATTAACTAGAGCATCGAATAAAGCCCTTTCATCGGCAACGGGACCTCTTGAGGCATTGATAAAAATGGCTGAGTTCTTCATTTTCTGAAAAACTTCCCTTGTGAACAAATGGTGGGTTTCATTGGTTAAAGGTGTTAAACAAACGATAAAATCGGCTTGTTCAACTAGCTCATTAAAAGATACATATTGTGCTCCTAGAGCCACCTCAACCTCAGGTTTGCGTGAACGATTATGGTAGAGAATATTCATATCAAATCCAGTTGCTCTTTTAGCAACTGTTTCACCAATTTTGCCCATACCGACAATTCCAATCGTTTTGTGGTGAACATCATGACCGGCTAATAATAATGGACTCCAACTTTTCCAGTTTCCAGCTTTAACAAATTCAGCTGCCTCAATTAGCCTCCGAGAGGTAGCCATTAATAAGGAAAAAGTCAGGTCGGCAGTTGTGTCCGTTAAGATATCTGGTGTATTGCAAACGGCAATTCCGCTATCGGTAGCAGATTGAATATCAATATTATCAAAACCAACGGCCAAATTGGCAATCACCTTTAAACGATTCCCAGCAGTCATTACTTCCTTATCAATTTGATCTGAAAGCATGGTTACTAAACCGTCAGCCTGTTGGACCTCGTCAAGCAAAATAGCTCTAGGAACTGGAATATCTTCTTTATCCCACATTTTGATATTAAAGTGAGGAAAATATTTTTGGATAACGTTATCTGGAAGTTTTCTAGTAATGAAAATAGTAGGTTTCATGCTGCATTCCCATCTCCTTATGAAATTATACTATTCCAATATACTATAAAGAATTGGGCGATGAAAGTCTTACGCTTGTTATCCTCCTCTTCTTAGAGTTTTTTTATCCAGTCAATTTCCGGAATTCGATTCGTTCTTACTGGTACCTCTAAGAGCTGAAAAAATCGGCCAAGGAATTTTTCATATTCAATTGATTGGTTTACAATCTTTTGGATTTTATCTTCTAAAGTATTTCTGTTTTGTTCTGAGCTGTTCATATAATATTCTTCCACACACTCAAAATAATGAAGCGGAAATAACAATCTCGCGTACAGAAGTCGCCACGAAAACGGTGTCAGGGTAGTTGTCGTTTTATAATCAGAAAAGAACTGGCGCACATCTGGTTCATAGGTTTGCGTATTTTGAAAATAGCGGTGCCTAGTCCATTCAGCCAGATCCCTACTGCCATGATCAAGAATCCATTCGAACGGATTCCTGAACAAAACTTCATCACTCCAAGTCCGCGAAGTAAATCGTTCATGACATACTGTGCCATGGTCGATTTCTCCTGGTGTCTCATCTAATTCAGTATCGACTAAATACTGAATGGCATTTTCTGCTAATCCTCTGTAATAAGGAAATGAATCAAAGAACATTTTTTCAAATTCGCTTTCTGGAGGTTCATATATTTTCCCATTCCATACGGCTTCCATTTGATCTAATCTTTTTTCCCATATTCCTTTCCATTGACCTAACCGACTCAATTTTTTTATTGGATAGGACAATGATCGACCGCGCCAATGAAATTTTCCCAGACTCCTGCCGATTATTAGTGGTGCTTTACTTCGTCTTTCTTTACTAACGAGAACGCAGGCTGGTTCATTTTCCCACTCACTCAAGATTTCACCATTAACTGTCGGGAAAAATAACGGGACTGAACGATCCCCTTTTGATAATAAATGTAACGTAATGGTTTGTAGTTCTGCTAATTCCTCATGATCGACATGTAGCGAGTTAATAAGAAAATATAGTTGATCTCCTCGTTTACAGGCATAATGATTTCCAATTGAATAATTACCCTCTACTTTAATCCCATAGTTCTTTTCGAGCCAAGATTGAATCATCATTCCACCTTCTTTTATTAAGTATCCTAAATATATATGTGTTTCCTACTTAAAACTTGTATGCAACTTGTTTTGAATAGGCTCTTTTCTCAAACTTTGTTGCTTTTTAAGATGAATACGAAGTGTTTAGCCTACGTTTAGACAATAAAACAGCCACATTTATGAGAAAAGAGCTGCAAATTTACTTACAAGCGACAAAATAGCTGTTAACAAGTAAAAATCGGGTTTAGGATTTTTACAACATTCTTTACGAAAACAGCCTTTGAATAAAAGAATATCTCATATATAATGGAAAAAGATGGTGTTTGATTATTTAGTCTATTTTTTAGCAAAAAAACTTAGCCATATAGTAGACATATTTTTTTGCTAAAAAGTATATATTTTACTAAAAGAGAAAAAGGTGAGCACATGGACCAAGGGAAAATAGTAAACGTGACTGAACAAACTGCTAGAAATTTACTAAAAGAAAGAGGAGTAGAAATTCAAGATATCGCTGACCTTGTTTTTTATCTCCAAGAAAAATATCATCCTAATCTACAAATGAGTGACTGCATTCATAATGTTCATCGAGTTCTTTCAAAACGTGAAGTTCAAAACGCCATATTAACTGGGGTTCAATTGGATATTTTAGCCGAAAAGGGTATGCTTGATGGACCGCTTCAGAAAATGATTGAAACGGATGAAGGTCTTTACGGCGTTGACGAAATCCTTGCCTTTTCAATTGTAAATGTTTACGGTTCAATCGGGTTTACGAATTATGGATTTATTGATAAACAAAAACCGGGGATTTTAGCAAGATTAAATGATAAATCTTTGGGGCAATGTCATACATTTTTAGACGATCTTGTTGGGGCGATTGCCGCAGCAGCTTCAAGCCGACTGGCACATAGAGCAGCAAATGTAGAATAATATAAGAAAAGTGCAAGCGCCTTGGTAGTAAAATCGGTTTTTGGATTTTACCTCAGCGGCGTATAGAAAAAAAGACGGCTCAATCATTCTAAAAATAGAATTTTGAGCCGTCTTTTTGCTGAGCGAATTCTTATGGTAGATTTTGGCTGCTATGATTCCCCTGGCATCATTCTAGGGAATCGTTGGGCCAATACGATTCCCCTACATGGCTGCAATCAGGCAACTAGGGAATCGTTCGACCCCTACGATTCCCTTAAATAGCTTTTATCACGATTCTCTGGAATCATTCAGCTCCTACGATTCCCTTATGAGGCTCAACGGGAATTGTTTATATTGGTAACTTTGTAAAAGAAATCATCGTAATACATATAAAGTAAGTTTCCCCACCCTTTTTATGTTACCCCTTCACATAATTTACTCTATTTCCAAATCCTTCCGGCTGAAAAAGAGTATAGATGGAGTAATAATCTACTTAATTTCCCATTCCGCTAATGAATCAACAACATAGGTCGGTTGTACTTGATACTGTGGCAAATGAGCTTTTGTTGTAACCCCAGTATGGACAATCAAGGTGGCAAATCCGGCATTGATGCCTGCAAGAATATCGGTGTCGTAATTATCTCCCACCATCAATGTCTCCTCTTTCTTAGTGCCTAAAACTTTCAATGCCTGTTCCATTATGATTGATTCCGGCTTACCAATAAAAATTGGTTGTGTTTGCGTTGATACTGTTATCACCGAAGTAAGCGCTCCATTTCCCGGAAGCAGACCTCGCTCTGTTGGAATAGCAATATCTCCATTTGTCGAGATAAAAGTGGCACCATTGCGAATAGCTAAACAGGCAATCGTGTACTTTTCATAATCAATCGAGCGGTCAATTCCAAAAACAACATAGTCTGCATTCTCCTCGGCAAATTGGAAACCTTTTTCCGACAAAGCAGTCCGAATCCCATCTTCACCGATTACATAAATAGTGGCATTTTGGTTTTGCTCAAAAATGAAATTTGCTGTGGCTTGACTTGTAGTAAATACTTGGGACTCCTGAGCGGGTATTTCGAATTCCCTTAATTTTTCAGCCACCTGTGCTGGGGTCCGAGATGAATTATTCGTGACAAATAAGTAGGGAATATCTTTTTCATGAAGCTGGCGAACGAATTGGACGGCTTCGATAATTCGTTCTGTTCCTCGATACATCGTTCCATCTAAATCAATTAAGTAACCGCTATATTTTTTCAAAAAAACTCACTCCTACATTCTTAAGATGTCCAAAATCAAAACATCGTATTTTTCTAAGCTGAAAAAATAATGCCCCCACGAAAATGGAAGCATTACTTTGAAAATTAGTTTTTAAAAGCTGATACTGGACCTAGTTCATTTTGAATATAGGTTCGTACGGATGGAGCAAATTGCTTAATAATCGTTAGGTTCTCTGTAAAATCTTGCAGCAACTGTGCATGATTTATTTCTGCATACTGCTGAACAAGAATTTTACGGTAAATGACGATTTTCTTTAATCCTGAGCTAATTTCATCGGTGATAACCTTTTCATCAAGTAAAATATCAATAATGTCTTCATAACTTCCGGGATCTCTCATGATAAAACCATCGATAATATCATTTCCAACATCCAAAATTGCCTCTATCATTGTATGTGGAATGCGCTCCAAGGCCGATTTTTCAACTGGTGTCTCCCAGCTTTTTGCCCCTTCAAAGAGAGCAATTTGTTTTTCCAAAAAGTTTAAGATTGCATTAATTTTTTCTCTATCTACAAAATACATGACAAATTCATCCTTTCGAGACTTAATTATTTCTTCCTTAATAAAAAATTGATAAGATAGTTTATGTAAAAGAAAATTCAGTCCGTTTGTAATATTTAGGAGGTTCAGATGACAAATCGCTATTTTTTATATGATGATAAAGAAGATACAAAAACACGTTTTGTAAGCTTTATATGGGATACACAAAGATTTGACCTTGCCATCACATCATCACGACGCTTTTATGGTAAGCAATTGGTCTTAGATTTACAAGGAAGTCGCTACGCCATTATTGGTCCAGATGACCTTGAAGAAGCAGATTATATAGCCTATGCATTCCAGATATCACCGGAAGATGCCGAAGAATTAAGGTCGTTTCTTGTAGAAACCCTTTAGTATTGTTGACAATATGAATTCTGAAAGCAATTAACACTTTTATTAAGGTCAGATATTTTATCTGACCTTTTTATTTATTTTTGACTTTTTTCAAAACAAAATAAGCACAACCGAAATTACAGTATTCGTATATGTATTCTGTTAATGTGCTGATTTTTGTATCAAAGGTTGCCTTGGTGTTATCATCATCAAAAAAACCACGCAAGCGAAGCTGACCATATCCCCAATCACCGACTATATAATCATATTTACTAAGAATATCACTAAATCTTCCCCGAAATGCTTCTTCATTAAAACCCTCACGTTGATCTTCTTGAACTTCATAGCAAACATTACCAATACAAATCACTCATCTCACCTCGCTTATTTTAGGAATTCTGTATTTACTCTAAAAAAATGCCTTATTTAAATTATAACTGATTCCCCATCAATTACTAAGAGAAATAGTTTGTTTTGTAGGTAATTCTAAAGATAGGAGGTGTTTTAATGAAAAAAACGATATTTATCGCTAGTATTTTCGGAATAATGGCCTTAACAGCCTGTACAAATGAAGACGCAGCTGTCGATCATGCTGGTGACGGAATTTACCACAAAAGTGGTAACACAATAAATGTAAATGATCAACAAGCAGGGATTTATAATGAAGGACCGAATCAGAGCATTCAGAAAAAAAACGATGACTTTGGCTATGTAAGACACACGAGGAATCCTGTGCAGGGAGATAATACTACTGAAGACTATTTCGCTGCCATTGACCGTGAGCAGATAGCTAATATTATTAGTCACAATGGTACTATTGTTCCTAATGTTGATGACGTTTCTACTTTGGTAACAGGTAGAGATGTGTTAATCGTATATGACACAGATTCGAAGGACAGAAATTCAACAGCAGATCAAGTGAAAAAAACAGCTATGTCTGTTGTCCCACAGTGGTACCACATTTATGTCAGCGACAATACCACGTTACGGAAAAATGTTGAAAACTTCGCCAAATTGGAAGTTGACACTCCCGATATCAGTAAGTCATTATCAGGTTTGATTCAAGAAATGAAAAAATCACCACAAGGAAGCTAGAAAAGCGGAAGCGGCTCGCCCAGGGGCGACAAGCATAAGACGAGCCGGCCAGAAGGTTGTTCTTTAACCTTTTGGACGGATTGGCTTATGACCTCGAGCCCCTAGCCGCTGCAGCTAGACACGAAAAGCGGAAGCGACCGTTCAGCCCCGACAAGCAAATGTTCTAGAACCAACCGAAAGAGTTCAGCACCAATGGCTGAACTCTTTTTCACTAACTGGAAAAGCTGTTAACGGCGGTCAACATCTATCTAGAGACTCTGGAATAGCGTTAGAAACACTTCCATTGGATATTAGCAGTATTTTATCAAATATTATTCCGAAGCCTGTGAGCGTCTTTCTAGTAGCTAGTTCGCTTCTTTTGCCTCATCTTCACCAAGTACTTGCTTTTGGTGTTCCGCCGATTTGA
>CALCRD010000023.1 GCA_937894355.1 uncultured Bacillus sp. | reverse complement strand
ATGCATCGGCGGCCATGACCTTTCAACTACAGAAGATTTTACCTCGGCATGTCTGGAATTTCCGTTACCGGATGGCCGAGTTTTTGTTTTATCTCACAGTTGGATACCAATGGCAAAAGTCAAGCTGGCGAATGAGGACTTGCCATACGAAGCTTGGCAAAAGGAAGGGTTTTTGACCATCTGCAAAGGTGATTATGTTGATTATAGCCATGTTTACGACTGGTATTTGGAGCAATCAAAAAAATACGCTATATCATTAATCACCTATGACCCAGCTAATGCTTTCCGACTCACCAACGATTTGCAAGCATACGGAGGAGAAACATGGACCAAATGCGTTAGACAGGGGGCGCTCACGTTAAGCCCTGCGCTCAAAGATATAAAAGAATTATTGCTCGATGGCCGCGTTGTTTTCAATAACAACCGGCTTTTTCGCTGGTATTTAAACAATGTGAAGCTGGTAGACGATCGGAACGGGAACTGGTTGCCGACGAAACAAGGGCGCTATCGGAAAATTGATGGATTCGCTGCGTGGCTTAATGCCCATACCGAAACTATGAAACTAATGACCATAATCAAAGAATCCGGCGGCGGCGTTGGGTTTATCAGCGTTAAGGATTTGCTGAAAGGAGGAAGTAAATGAATATTTTTAAGAAAATCAAAGCAAGGGTTGGCAAAATATTCAGCGGCAAGTCCTTAAAGCAGGTGTCGGCCTTGACTTACGAGAGATTTGCCCAGTGGTTTGAGCCTTATAACATTTTTACCAAGCGGACAAGTAACACCCTGGCCACAAACGAGACAATCTTTTCTGCCGTGTCCAGGCTATCTAATTCATTGGCATCACTGCCGCTGAAAATGCTGGACAAGAACTTCAATCACATAACAGACCATCCCATGGCCGACCTATTGGCTAACAGTCCGAACCCAAACATGAACTCTTTTGAGTTTCTGCGGACCATGGAAACGCTCAGGAACACGGACGGCAACGCCTACGCGCTAAAAGACTATGATTCGCGGTATCAGGTCAAAGCCTTATGGATATTAGAACCGAGCAAAGTCAAAGAAGTTATCGAAGCCGCTACAAAGGAGCTTTGGTATGAGATACAAGGCGACAAAGGCACTTATTACGTCCACAACATGGACATGATCCACGTCAAACATATCCACGGATACGGTTACCGGGGGATCAGTCCGATTGACGTTTTGCGGAATACTATTGATTTTGAAAGCAAAATTAAACAGCTTAGTTTGGATTTAATGGATGGAGCCGTTAAAGCGTCTTTTGTTTTAAAAATGGCCGCAAGTGTCAGCGAGGAGAAGAAAAAGGAGATTTACAAGAATTTCAGAGACTTTTACAGCGAGAACGCCGGCGTAATTATTCAGGAAATGGGAACAGAGATTACGCCGATTACTCGAAATTTTATCGACACCAAAATATTTGAAGCCGAGAAAATCACCAGAACGCGGGTCGCAACGGTCTACAACATGCCGGCCCACATGCTAGGCGAAACAGAAGGGGTCAACTACAGCAGCATGGAGCAGATGTCCTTAGAGTTTGTCCAAGGAACCCTCGGAGTCAATGTAATCGTATACGAAAAAGAATTCAACCGGAAACTGTTGGATATAGGCGACCGGCGGAAGGGTTTGTATTGGAAATTCAACCTTAAAGCCTTACTTCGCGGCGACGTTAAAAGCCAAGCGGAGTATTACTTTAAGGGCGTGCGCTCGATGTGGCTCACTCCGAATGAGATTAGAGCCTTGGAGGACCTGCCGCCCAAACCGGACGGGGACAAGCTCTATAAATCGAAGGATATAGAGCCGATTGATACACCGGCACAATTACCGAAAGGAGTGGTAACGCAATGAATCCTATACCGATCAATAAAAAACAAAAGCCGTTCTGGGAAATAAAAGCGTCTACGGAAGAGAAAACCGGGGATATTTTTATTTATGGGTATATTGTCTCTTACAAATGGGAGGATGACGATCCGGACGTAACGGCAACGAGCTTTAAAAAAGAGCTTGATGAATTAGGTGAAATTGACACCCTTAATATTTACATCAATTCCGGCGGCGGTTCGGTGTTCCAAGCCCAGGCCATTTATAGCATTTTGAAGCGACATGACGCTAAAAAGAATGTCTACATTGACGGTTTAGCAGCCAGCGCAGCATCTTTTTTAGCCATGGCTGGGGATAAAATATATATGCCAAAGAACGCGACGTTAATGATTCATAACCCCATGAGCGCCGTTTGGGGAAATGCCAACGAAATGAGAAAAGAAGCGGATGTTTTAGATAAAATCCGTGTCGGCATGATTGAAGCCTATATGTCCCATATCGGCGATAAAATAACCGAGGACAAGCTCATAGAGCTTTTGGATGCCGAAAGCTGGCTAACAGCTCAAGAAGCATTTGATAACGGCTTTGTAGATGAAATCATCGACACCAAAGAGATCGCCGCATGTATCGACCCCGAAATCCTGGCGGGTTATAAAAACGCCCCTAAATACCTTGTTGAAAGGCACGTGGAGGGTGTAAAAAGCCTATCTGTGGCCGAAAGACAGGTTATTATAGAGGAATCCAAAAACCTGGTCAACAAAATTAAAAAAGAATTGGAGGAACTATAAATGGCTACTACTCTTTATGAGGTAAAACAAAATTTGGCGACCGTTGGCGCGGAACTCCAAAAAGTATCTGCGGAGCTGATGGACAAGGCGGCCAATCCGTCTGTCCCCATCGAAGAGATCAACAACCTACAGACCACCAAAGCTAACCTGCAAAAACGTTATGACCTGATCAAAGAAGAGCATGACAAACTAGAGGCCGAGACGCAGGCGCAAATCCGAAAAGAGCAGCAAATGAACGGTGTCGCGAGCGCAAAAAACGAGAAGGAGCGCATTGTTGCGGCGAAAGCAGCCTTCTATCGGGCGGCTATCTTAAAGAGAGAGATTCCCGAGGACGTTCAGGCAGTGCTTAAAGCAATTCCGGCAGGTGGCGCTAATACAACTGGCGGAGAGAATTTACTGCCGACAACCCTTAGCAATGAGCTTATCCATGAGCCATTTTCCACCAACCCTCTACGCGGGGTAATTCGCATGAGCAACATCACGGGGTTGGAAATTCCGAAAATCGCCTTTTCTCTTGACGATGATAGCTTTATCAACGACGATGCGACCTCGAAAGAGATTGAAGCGACCGGGGACAAGGTGCCGTTTGGCCGATTTAAATTCAAAGTCAAAGTAAAAATCTCCGACACCGTATTGCATGGCTCTGACATCCAACTTGTGAATTATGTCGAAAACGCCTTGCGGTCTGGGTTGGCTGCGAAAGAAAAGAAAGTCTCTTTTGCCGCCGTTGCCGCCCAGACTGCCGGTGAGGAACACATGAGCTTTTACCAGGATTCCAATACTCCCGGAACTCCTGTAATTAAGGAGGTTACCGGAACCGCTCTCTATGAGGCGGTCACTAATGCCATCGCCGACTTACACGAGGATTTCCGCGAAAATGCAAAAGTGGTCATGAAGTATTCCGACTACGTTACCATGCTCAAAACCCTCTCCAACAACAGCATCGACCTTTACCAGGCTCAGCCCGAAAAGGTTATTGGCAAGCCGGTTATCTTCTCTGATTCTGCTACTACGCCGATCGTTGGAGACTTTAATTACTGCGTCCTCAACTACGACGGCGAGCCGGTTTACGACGCCGACAAAGACGTCGACAAAGGCAATTACATCTGGGTGCTGACCGCATGGATCGACCAGCGGAGGCTGCTCAACACTGCCTTCCGACTTGCAGTGGTTGAAGCGGTTGAAGGCGCCGGCTGATGTTAGAGGCAGTTAAGCATTATCTAAGGGTTGACGGGAGCGAGCAAGACTCGCTCCTTTCCTCCTTCGTATCTGCCGCGAAAACATATCTAACCGGTGCGGGGGTAGCTGAAGTTGCAGAAGGCGCAGACGGCTACGACTTGTATTTGTTGGCTGTTTGCGTCCACGTGTCGATGAGCTTTTACGGCGATGAAAAAGGCGGTCTTGAGCGGGCGTTGGTAAGCATCATCCTGCAAACCAAGAAATACGGAGGTGGAGAAGTTGAATCTACCTAAAAGTTTTCGGGAGATCAGAGAAAGCCGTTTCAACAAAACACTGCTTTCGGAAGATATTAAATGGGATGGAGCATTAAAAAAGGTTGAAATCGAAGCTCCCGTGTCGACTCAACCGGTTTTAATTGCTATTTATAACTTGCAAGCCGAAGCATTGACCGCCACCTTTGAACAGCTAATCAAATTAACACCGGTCGGAGCAACGGCCACAATCGGCTCTACGGAAGTTGAAACCATTACCGTTGCATGCGAAACTCTAGGACTAGAGGGCGAAAAGTATAAGATAATCGTGGTTGACGCGGAAGAAGAGGACGCCGAACTGTCGGCGGTACTGGAAGATTATTTGATTACGGTCACGCTAGGAACCGGCGCAGACGGCAGCCCGGACAACGCCAAAAATACTGCCGCGTTGGTAGCCACAGCGATTGAAAAGACCGAAGGGTTTGCCGCCCAAGCATCCGGAGCCGGAACCGGAGTAATTGCCGCCATTGCAGAGCCGGTATCATTTACAGGCGGATTATCCCCAGCCTGGGCATCGCTATATGATTCCGAAGGGAACTTGCTGTCTTTAACTGTCGCTGGCGAAACCGCTAAGGTCTTTGGCGCTTTTGACTACTTCCTGCGGTTTTACGGCGGAAAAATAACCATAACCGCTGCATCTGCACCGGCTAAAGATGGCTTGACGACAGTGATCATACAGGAGGTGTGAGCATGAAATACCCAGTTATTAAGCGCTTTAAGAGCCTGGAGGATACCAGTTATCGGGCGGGAAGCATTTTTGAAACGGACGATGCCGCCAGAGCCAAGAAGCTACAGAAAAGAGGCTTGATCGGAGAAGCGGTCGGCGAGGAGCCCGAACAGACCGAAGATGCGCTAAGCCAAGAAGAGAACGCCGAAGAAATCTCTGTCGTAAAACAAAAACCCGGTGGATGGTATGAGCTGTCAGATGGGCGAACCGTGAGAAAATCAGAATTGCCGGAGAACCTGCAATGACTCCCGGAGATCTGAAAGAGCGAATCGAGATCCTTGAACCGACCTACACCGACAACGCAGGCGACCAGGTACTGAAACCAATCGAAGAATGGAACAAGGTTGCCACTGTTTGGGCTGGTTACCGCGACTTGTCAGGGCGGGAGTTTATTGCTGCGAGACAAACCCAGGCCGAGCTGACCGGAGAGTTTAAAATCCGCTACCAAACAGGCGCAAAGCCACATTACGTAATTAAGTGGGGCGAAAGGCTGTTTGAGATTATAGCCCCGCCTCGCGACATCGACGGTAAAAGGCAATGGCTCTACATCAATGTGGCTGAGCGGGTTTAGGGGAGTGATTGAATGCCCAGCATCACCATTGACGACCTGGCCGGAGAAATCACCCTCGCAGTCAAAACGTACACCGAAGATGTGTCGGAAGCAGTTGAGAAAGAAATCGACTCCACCGCAAAAGACATGGTGAAAGACCTGAAGATCGATTCGCCCAAAAACACCGGAGAATATGCAAAAGGCTGGACAAGCAAAAGAGATACGAGTGGCGGCTCATACAAGAGGGTCGTCCACAACAAAGCAAAGCCTGGACTCGTTCACCTGCTTGAATTTGGCCACCAAAAAGTAAACGGCGGCAGGGTCGGCGAAAGGCCCCATCTAAGACCGACTTATGACCGCCACGCAGGTAAGCTGGAAAAAGCGATCAAGGACATTATCAAGAATGGGGGAGTTAAATCATGACACAAACCGAGCTATACTATGCGCTTAAAGAAATTGGCTTACCAGTCGCATACCGAGAGTTCAAGACCCCCACAAGCCCCCCGTTCATCGTGTGCCTTTTCGCCTACTCCAGCGATCTGATGGCCGATAATCAAAACTATGCAGATATAGACAACTTCCAAATTGAACTCTACACCAAGAATAAAGACCCCGCTACCGAGAATCTGGTCCAAGACAAACTTAAAGAACTCGGACTCCCATATGCCAAAACAGAGACCTTCGTCGAAAGCGAGGGTCTTTTTCAATTAGTTTACGAGATCCAACTGATAGGAGGTTAAAAAAATGAGTGCTAACAAAATCACCTTTGGACTTGAAAAAGTCTATATTGCGTTCCTGACTGACGAGACAACGCCCACTTGGGACGCCCCGGTCCATATCCCTGGCGCGGTTAGCTTTACCCCGGAACCACAGGGCGATGAGAACAAGTTTTATGCCGACAACGGGCCATATTTTGTCTACACCACCAACAACGGTTATAGCGCGGAACTTTCCGTTGCATTGATTCCGGATACGATCCTCGCCGATATGCTAGGTTGGAGAATTGACGGTAACGGAATGTTGGTCGAGACCACGGACGGAACACAGAAGGAATTCGCCTTAATGGGGCAAGTCCTCGGCGACCAGAAGAACCGGCGCTTCGTGTACTACCGGTGCAAAGCGGC
>CALCRD010000022.1 GCA_937894355.1 uncultured Bacillus sp. | reverse complement strand
AGCTTCATATTTTCAATACTTGGTTCATAACCCCAGACCTTATCTAAACCGTATGTAATTGGAAAAGATGTACCTACTGCACCCATAAGCACCATTTTACCAACCAAATCTGGCCTTTTATTGGCGATATGTAAGGTTAGCGCTCCACCCATGGAGTTGCCAATAATATTAACTGGACCTTTACCAATTTTTTCGATAAAACGAATTAAGTGTTCAGTCCAAGTTTCTACGCCATATTGGATATTTTCCGGTCTCTCAGTATATCCAAAACCCACGATATCGGGAGCGAACACATGGAAATTTTCTGATAGTTTCGGGATGATTAATCTCCAGTTCGCCCAAGCCGTAACTCCTGGACCAGAGCCATGAATTAACACCACGGGTTCACCTTGTCCAGCCTCGAGATAATGTGTCGAGATATTATTTACATCCAAATACTTTGAATTCGAATTCATAAAAATCACCCCAGAATATTTTTAAATCTTGTAAAAAAATAGCTATGTTAAAGATTGTTGAAAAGTATTATTGGACTTACCCCTGCGAAATTTCCAGATTATTCAGTCTACTACCAGTATATACATTCTTTACTATTAATTCCACTTGGAATAGCTTTATAGATTTAGACCTATTTCTAATTTTCTATCAAACCTGACCAATAACTCCACAAAACTCCATCTAAAGTATTAATCATAATCCTAACTATCTAGTTATCCTCAATGGGACCATCATATTATTCATTCTTATCAGAAAAGTATCAAGATCCATTATACCTTCTTGTTTAAAACGGCGGACCTCTTCTTGCATCCATTCCCATTCTTCCCTTAGTTTAGGTGCCAAAAGCTCTTCTTTTTCCCGAATTTGCTTTAATATATAGAGGTTTTCATCTATAAAGGATTCGTATGTATAGCTTAAATCTTCTCTTTGTTGATTATTTATTTCAGCAAAACCCTTTCGCGTGTTAGTGGTTTCCACATTCGTTTGTCTATTGTTTTTTATACCAATGGATTGCTCTCTTATCCTCTGTCGGTATTGTTCCTGCTGCTTTTCCCTTTCATCATGCCATTGCTGCCACTCAATTTCTTCTAGTTTTTGCTGAAGATAAATGATTTGATTATCCAATAGTGGAATTCCGATTTCAACTTGCATAGATATCGCCTCAGGGATTACAACTCCTTTTTTTCGGAATCTATCGAGATTAGTGGATTGGTTAGCCTGTATTTTAAGGAGGATTTCATCGCGCTTTGTATTTATTTGGAGAATTCCCTTCTTAATATCCCGAACAACATCAGCTTGCAAACCAGTATAGTGCTCAATGCATGTTGATCCGAGGTGATATGTTTTATTCTTGGATGGATGGTATACAGTGTATTGAAATCTTAATGATTTGCCACATTCACATTTGAATGGCTTGTTTCCTTTGCCCCCATCCAAAATCTCCATTAGTTCCCAGTCATCAACAGAATTTCGCTTTTCTTCATCAGACATTCCTTCATCTAACACAATCCCTTTCCTAGTGGCTAGGGCTTCAAACCATTTATCTCTTTTTTGTTGATTTGTATATTCATTTATCCATTTTTGCTGTTCAATAGTGAGTGTATGCCAGATACTGTCCACTTGCGCTTGACTTAATGGTGATTGCAAAAAAACCAACTCCATAATTGAGAAATTATTAATCTTAATTTAATCATATTCATTAAGTAGATTCCGCAAAACTGCATTAAATCCTCTAAAAATCACCGCGATTTATTATTTATGTATTTTAGAATTTAAACTTCCATCCGTGGTGGGTTTTCTTCCTGTTAAGCTGCGACAAATTTGACATGAATCCTATCTTATTGGCGTCAGATTTAGGAAAATTCGGGAAATAAAAAATCTTATTCCGTTGAGAATTTTTTTACAATAAAAGCTAAATATTTGTTGTATAGTAGAGATTAATACGAGAAGAAGAACATATTAATAGGAGGAAAAAGTAGGATGGTAGATATTTCAACCATAATTTTGTTTGTCGGTGCTGCCCTGGTTCTCCTTGTCATTCCAGGACCAGCAGTTATTTATATTATTACCCGAAGTATTGATCAAGGTCGTGCTGCGGGTGTGATATCTGCTTTGGGAATTTCTGTAGGTACATTTATTCATGTTGTAGCCGCAGCTCTAGGGTTATCAGCTATTTTAATCTCATCTGCTACTGCCTTTTCAGTGGTAAAATACATAGGTGCCATCTATTTAATTTATTTAGGAATACGGGAACTTATTAATCGGAGGGAAATAGATTTCCAGGAGCATTTTGAAAAAAATGTACCCCTTAAAAAGATTTTCTTTGAAGGTATATTGGTAAACTTGCTTAATCCGAAGTTAGCATTATTTATGCTGGCTTTCTTGCCTCAATTCGTTAAGATTTCAAATGGACCTGTTGCCCTGCAAATATTAACACTCGGCTTCATTTTAATTGCTCTTGGATTTACCAGCGACACTATCTATGCCCTACTTTCAAGTAGTGTAAGAGGTTGGTTAAGAAAATACCCTTCTGTTATGACAGTGCAAAAGCGGTTTACGGGAACCGTCTATGTTGCCTTAGGGCTACTTACTGCTTTGGCAAGTTCGCCAAGATCATAAATTAGAAAGTGAAACTTCAATCAGAGCAGATTTTAAACCTAGTAACACTGCTAATGGTCGTTATTTTTCTAGGCATATTTGAAACAAACTCATGGGTTAATACATCTAACTACTTGTGAGACTCTAAGTTTAATAGGAAAGGATAGGCTATCTTGAAATTGAAATGGTTTGGAAGAACATTCATCACGTTACTCCTTGTTCTTATTGCTATATTCTTTTATTATCGGTCGATTGCTAAACCAGCCTTGGTCGAAAATGTGCCGATGCCTGTTCAACTTCACCCCATTGTTGAAGAACGCTCCAAGCAACTAGTAGCGAATGCGGCTGCAAAAGGAATTACCATTTTAGTAACAGATGGTTTTCGCAGTTCTGAAGTGCAGGATGAATTATATAAAAAAGGCCGCACAATCGACGGGAATGTTGTAACCTACGCAAAAGGTGGAGAATCTTATCATAATTTTGGCCTAGCCATAGATTTTGCCATTAAGCTTCCATCAGGCGATGTCATTTGGGACCGAAAGTATGATGGGAATGGAAATAGTGTTGCTGACTGGACAGAAGTGGTAAGAATGGCAAAAGAACTTGGTTTCGAATGGGGCGGTGACTGGCAAGGCTTCCAAGATTATCCCCATTTGCAAATGAATTTCGGACTAGCAATTGATGACCTACAACGAGGAGAAAGACCACCAGGACAATCACTAGCAGTCGAATGAGGGGACAGAGGGTCGGTTCTTCTGATCTCCCCAGCTTCTCCCCAATCTCCCATTTATTGTAACCACAAATGTTCAGCAATTGTGCAAAAGGACGGTGCAATAGATCGCCGTCACCTTATTTATCGATTAACTTCGATCCATTCGATTAATTCGGATATAGCATCTTCAAAGTCAACTGCTAATCCCCCATCTTCGGGAATTTCCTCAAAGCGGCTATCAAATTCATCCAACCGCGCACAAAGCTCGTCCAAGCTCTTATTGGGTTGTTGTTTTTTTGAGCGATGTTGTTTAGCTTGTTTCTTTATTCCACTGAAATCTTTATCGACTCCTAATTCATCAATTGTGCTCCATACTTCTTGTAGAGCTGATTCTAATTTTTGCACGGACTGGTGAAGCTTTTGTAATTTTTCAATCGTTGTTTCCATTTGAGTAGGTCCTTTCAATTATGCGCTAATGATTTTAATAAACCTTTTTTATTCTTTGACTCGATAGATTTTGTATCTTCATCTTTAATTACAGTCATAATA
This sequence comes from uncultured Bacillus sp., assembly GCA_937894355.1. Lineage (GTDB taxonomy): Bacteria > Bacillota > Bacilli > Bacillales > Cytobacillaceae > Bacillus_BU. Next base: position 2,207 of record CALCRD010000022.1, on the reverse strand, counting down.
AAGTACCACCTCTGTCATGATTTTATAAAACAGGAAAACTGAGTTTTCTTATTAGGAAGGGATTTAGTACATTATTAAGCTATTTTAATGAAAAAGATTGGCCAAAACAGATTACTATTCATCCTCATTTTGATCATAATGTTTTTTTCTAAGATAGTGTACCACTGTAAACGAGAATAAAAAGCATCCAAACATTACTATCCCTATGATAACGGCATCACGAACAGTTCCTTCCGGAGTAAGAATAGTAATAACACTAAAAGTGACTCCTACAACAAATGCGATAAATACCTTTTTATAATAAGGTCCTTGCTTTTCCTGATTATGGGTTTCATATTCATCAACTGATATTCTTAAATTCAAATATCCCAGTATAACGGAAGTCCCCATAAATACTAGCCATAGGGGATTATCCGTAACGTGTGAAATTCCTTTACTTATTCCATCGTAAATTAATATTCCTAGGATGCTTATCGTTTGGAAAACAAAGGCGATACGGATATTTTTAAAATTTTGAATGATTAAACGTTCATCCTTAATTATTTTCACTGTTTTTCCTCCTTATCAATCCAGAATAATTCATCTAATGATTTTTTAAGTACATAACAAATTTCCAGGCATAAATTTAATGTTGGATTGTATTTTCCTTTTTCAATTAAACTGATAGTTTGACGTGTAACACCAGTTTTCCCGGCTAACTCTTGTTGTGTAAAGTTCATTTGTATACGGGTAATTTTTACATTATTTTTCACCTGTTCGATCACCCTCCCGACAACAACGTAATATATACATTACATATTCAATATATATATTACATTGTATTTGTCTTACATGTAAACCTTTTTTTAAAATTCTAATAATAATTAATTTCAAATTTAATTTTCCTTTTCAGGGGGAAGGATTGATTCTCCGCAAACTGGATAAAAAAAAGGCGCTAATCCTTGAGCTTTAAGGATTGCGCCCTTTTCTTGAAGATTACAAATAATTGATGCTGGCAGCTTTGAAAAGCATACCAATGACCTATATACAAGGGATTAAACATTTCACTAGAGGACAAGAATATAAAGAGTTGTTCCTTCTTATGTTTGTGATAAAATTAATTTCAAATTAACGTGGACTTTCTAACGATATTACACTTTTTGGGTACAGCTATTATTCTTACCCTTATGGCAGGACCAGATAACTTGTTCACTTTGGCACAGAGTATAGCAAAAGACCAAACTTCAGTCATTTTCTCCTTAATAAGTATGTTTACTGGAAAAGCAGGTTATTTCCTACAAAAAAACCCGGCAATATCTAAACAGATAAACATTATTCAAGGAACACTGTTTACACTTATAGGTTTACAAATACCCTTTATCCAAAAATTATCGTTTATACTTTTAAAGAGAAGTCCAAATTTACACACTATTATCGTTCATACTTTTGAAAACAACTGTAAAACAGTCCGTTTGACCCAACTAAAACTGTTGGAAAACAAACTCAATAAAGAGAGCAACAAATGGAAAGGCTAAACTTATTTTGATGCTTGTCCAGTACATTTTATTGAGTTTATTATACTTTGCTGTGTAGTCCGCATATACCACTTTGACCATTTCATATAATTCTGTCTTAGTTTCATCATAACTTTTCTCTTCATTTTCATTAATAAACTGCTCTAGTTTGGGGAAAAGCACCTTATTTATCTTTCGTGATTTAGAAAATTGCCAAATTCCTTGATAGAGCCCAAATCCCAAATTCCATGCGAAGAACAAACTTATTAAAGCGTTAATAAAATCTGAAGTCAGCTTTCTTCCGAAATCGTTAACTGCACCAATAATTATCATGAAGATGAAGACGGTTATAATTGACACTATAACAGCGGTTATCGGCTTTATTCGATAGGTTTTTTTTATCTCTTCAAAAATTTCTTTTTTGCTTTTCAACATTTCGTATCTTCGTCTCCTCTGCCTCCTAATTCATCAATTGTGCTCCATACTTCTTGTAAAGCTGATTCTAATTTTTGCACAGACTGATGAAGCTTTTGTAATTTTTCAATCGTCGTTTCCATTTATGTAACTTCCTTTCATTTAAAAAGAATAATCTTGGGTTTTATGCTCTCTAGATTAAGCATCCCTACTGATGATTAAAGCATAAGGAAAAAAAAGGACACAAATCGAGTAGCCGGGGTCTCACGACCCCAAGCCCTCACAGAACCGGACTTGCCC
>CALCRD010000021.1 GCA_937894355.1 uncultured Bacillus sp. | reverse complement strand
CCATTAATTCAAAATGAGGATCAGGTGTACAGTCGAGCACAACAACCACATCATCTGACTGCCGTTGTTCAAACTCCTTAACCATCATTTCATTTTGCTTGGCGCTGACTTTCCAGTTAATCCACGAAAATCGGTCGCCAGGTTGATAGTCACGAATTCCAGTAGCCATTGTTGTATCTCTTTGAATCCTGTCTTCCGAAACGGCCTTCCCTTGGTCAAAATGGTTTTGAAACGGCCGAAAAGCCATCTCTTCATAGGCTGGATAAACCAAAATTTTATCGGTAACCGAAATGTAATGCTCCTTTTCCACCAACCCGAATGGATCGCCTGTTTTTATGCGGAAGGCGGTAAATTGGTGTTCGCCCCGTTTAAGATTATTAATCTGGTAGGTGAAGGACATTTTTCTTCGCGTAGAAGGGTAAATCATTCTTTTAGCTTCAATTCTATGATCTAAATAATCAAGCGTATCAGGCAAACAATCCTCCACTAACAAATAGAAGAGCGGAAATGGGAGATTGCGAGTTAAAGTTACCGTTATCTCAAGATGATCGCCAAAAGATACTTCATTTTTGGAAAAAGTTCGAACCAGTTCGATATCTTTTAATGGATAGAATGCGATTGCTAATGCAAACAGGCCAAACGGCAAAAAGCTAAAAAATAAAAACCAACTGACAAAGCCTCCCTGAAACATCGCATAAGAAAAGGTGATTGCCAAGAGAAGGATTACCATTACTAGGGCTCGAGCCTTTTTCAGCCTCATCCATAGCTTTTTCATGGTTTACACATACCTTTTAACTGGTACTGGAATTCTTGCTAGAACTCGGTTAATCACCGCTTCAGTAGTCAAACCTTCAAATTTCGCTTCCGACTTCAGCATGATTCGGTGCGAGAAAACGAACGGAGTTAAATACTGAACATCATCTGGGAGGACAAAATCCCGGCCATTTATCAATGCATAGGCTTGGGCTGCTTTCATTAAAGCAATTGAACCCCTTGGACTAACACCTAAATAAACACTTTCAAACTTTCTAGTTTGGTCTGCTAAACTAACAATATATCGTTTAATAGAATCATCAACATAGACTTCTTTTACTTTAGCTTGGAGTTGCCTGAGCTCATCAAGCGTAATCACCGGCCGCAATTCTTGTATTGGCGGATTCTTTTGGGCTCGATTGAGCACTTCCATTTCTTCAGCTAATTCCGGATAACCCATTTTCATCCTTAATAAAAAGCGATCGAGCTGAGCTTCTGGAAGTGAATAAGTTCCTTCATACTCGATTGGGTTTTGCGTAGCCATAACAAAAAACGGCTTTTCGAGATAATGAGTAACTCCATCAATCGTTACACTGCTCTCCTCCATCGCTTCTAGTAATGCAGATTGCGTTTTTGGAGAAGTACGATTAATTTCATCAGCTAAAATAATATTGCCCATTAACGGTCCTGGGCGAAACACAAATTCCATATCCTTAGGATTATAAATCGAAATCCCCGTTACATCAGAGGGAAGTAAATCCGGCGTAAATTGGATCCGTTTAAACGAGGCACTTATTGATTTTGCCAAAGCCCGAACCATCATCGTTTTACCAACACCAGGAACATCCTCTAACAAAACATGTCCCTCAGCTAATAAGCCAACAAGGCTCAGCTCAACCACATTCCGTTTGCCCATCATAACCTTCTCAATATTTTCAATAATCTTAGCAACTGTCGGATTCATATTTTTTCCACGTCCAATCTTCCACTAGGCTACTACTCAGCTTTACTAAAAATAATTTCATGCAATAGTAAATAACCTCTTTCGTTTGTAATAATATCATAAAATTCACATATTTAAATTTAATTTCTGGATGAATAATTTGGAATATGCCTTCACTAGTTATATATATAAAAGATGCTGCCGTGGACATGGGTAACGGGCATATTTTGAGGTGAAAACATGGGGATTAGTAATTTTTTTTAATAAATCAGTGGATTTTCCGGGGGTTCAGGGATTTGATTTGCTGATTTTTGTGATTTCGTTGCCGTTTTTCGGATTTCGTTGCCATTTTTTCGATTTCGTTGCCATTTTTTCGATTTCGTTGCCATTTATCAGATTTCGTTGCCACTTTTCCGATTTCGTTGCCACTTTTCGATTTTCGTTGCCGTTGCCCTATTTCAGACACATTTACAAAATTCTCCTTAATAGTTTTTGACGCCCGGAAACAAATAAAAGGCAGAATGAATTCAATTACGAATTACTCCGCCTTTTTATAAGTTATTACATATAGTACCGTATCCAATCATCAGGGGCTTTACCAAGGATAATCTGTATTTTCATTCCTATGACCATGGCCCTCTTCCGCAGCCATTGCAGCTGCTTTCGTTGCATGAACAGTCCCAAACGGATGGTTAGGCGGAGCATATATCGAGTAAAGCTTTAGTGGAGTATTTCCTGTATTAGTTAGATTATGCCATATCCCAGCTGGTATCACGATGGCAAAGTCATCATAAACTTGTCTTCGAAAGTTTAAGTTGCCTTTCCGCTTACCCATTTGGACAATCCCTTGTCCTTGCTCAATGCGTAAGAATTGGTCAACATCAGGATGCATTTCTAAACCAATGTCTTCACCAGGATTTATACTCATTAAAGTAACTTGAAATTGTGTTCCAGTCCATAAAGCAGTACGAAATGTATTGTTTTGCTCCGCTGCCTCTTCAATATTAATGACAAATGGGTTCGGTCCATAATCAGTTAACCTGTTGGAAGGCTGTAAATGATGATATCCATTAAAATTATGATAAGTCCCGCTTGACTGACTGCTATGGTTATATCTTGGGACATTCATATAATTAGGATATTGATGTCGATACAAATAAGGATTATGATACATTTTTCTCAATCCCTTCCCAATTTATAAAATTATCCTATGCAATCAATAAGAAAATGTACTTGGTGAATCGCTTGTTCCTACCCTTTAATCCAAATTTACAAGTTATAATTCCTATTATTTCCCTAGACGTTTTTTTATAATGGCTGTGTTAAACTTGGCTGTTGATTTCCGCTCCAGGCACTTCGCTTTCCGCGG
>CALCRD010000020.1 GCA_937894355.1 uncultured Bacillus sp. | reverse complement strand
TAATTCTCAGGATTGTTTTAGGGAAACTAATTCATTTCTGTAAAGAATTATAGATATATTTCAAAAAAAGAAGGAGGGAATTACTAGATGTCGTTAGTAAAAGGAGCCAGAGATCCCGTATGTGACATGGTTGTCCAAATTGAAGAAACTACCCCGCGTTTTCATTATAGAGGAATTGACTACTATTTTTGTTCGGGTCATTGTCTTGCGGTTTTTTCGGGTAATCCGACAGCCTTTATATCCGAAGAGGATAAATGCTGTATGGAAGGAAAGAATTCAGACCAGGTTGGTCACAATGACCATGGGGATCACCACCATGGTCATTGCGGTAGGCATCAGCAACATCATGATCGAAACCATCAGTGCTGTCGTAACAATCAATGACCAGTCATAAGGGTATTAAATTTAGCTATTTATTTTAAAATGTAATTTAGTTAAAGAGTCGCTCCCTAAAAGGGCGGCTTTTTCATGTAAACGTAAAATGGAGTGATTGAATTTGTATCTAAAAAGTGGAAATTCTCCATACTCCTAAACTTTTAAGATATATGATAGTTTTTAATTTGCTGGCAAAAAGAAAGCTTATTTTCATAAAAAGGATTAACGTTATTCGGAAAACAACCTTTTTCCTTGATACTTCATATTTCAAGAAATGTAACACTTTCTTCATATATTCTTTAAATTTGGATATTAAAATAGGTTAAACGATAAATTATTTCATGCTTTTCGAGACGATTTTTCAGAAGGGGCGAGAGGTATCATGCCTTCAATTGATAAAGTAATTAGCGATTTAAAAGAAAAAAGGATATTTGTTAATAAGGTCCTTTCACGAACAGAACTAATAAGGCGATTAAAAGAATCAATATTAATTTCAAAGAATCCAATCAGGAAATTATAAAGATCTTTTAAGTGTTCAAACGGTAATAGTTTAAATCATTTAATAATCAGCCATTTTTAATAAATGTCCAAAGGTTATTCAGCAAAGCGCTTATTTAATAAAAAATATGAGTGGAAATTACTTTTTATTATAGGAGATGAAGGAAATGGTCGATATATTAATTTGATTGGTGGTTTTTTCTTTAGCAGCATACCTCTTTGTGAAGCATATAAGAAAATCTTCGAAAGGGAAATGTTCTTCTTGTTCTCCAAATCATAAAAGTGATGGAAACTGTGGTTGTTCCTAAGTATTTTAACAGGAGCAAAGAGGAACTACCTGCCCTTTTAATAGGCTTAGTCAGCAAATTACATGTCTTTCCGAAAGGGGTGATGCTAATACCTTGTCTAAGGAGGATGTAAGCTATGAAGCAAATGCACTTGAAAGGGATGGAACCTCATAACCAAAAGCAAATCCTGATTAAAAGGCTAGATCATATCGAAGAACAAATTCGAAGTATAAAATGGCTTATTGAGAATGAGACTTATTGTGATGATGTGATTACCCATATTTCTAATACAAAGGGTGACTTAAATACCATCCAGCAAATCCTTTTTGATTTGCATACAAGAAGTTTTATAATTGAACGAATCAAAGAAGGGGATAATGAGTTTATTGACATCTTGCTAGCTACAATCCGCACGCTAGTATGCGCATTCGGAGCGGGTCCAGTCCGAAGGTGGTGCAACTTCGGTTAGGGCATAAGGATATTGAAACGACATTCCGGTATTATGGACATTTATGGCCAAATGCGGATCAACAGGCAATCGATGTACTAGAGGAAATGATGAACAAACGGCGAAAAAAGAAAAAGGATTAACCAATCAAATGTGGGCTTCTTGTGAACATGAGGAAAATCGGGAAGAAACATCTCTGAGTGTATAAAAAAGAAAACCCTTGCTACACAAGGGTTTTCGGGTAATGGAGAATAGGGGGCTCGAACCCCTGACCTCTACGCTGCCAGCGTAGCGCTCTCCCAGCTGAGCTAATCCCCCGTAATAGGGTACGCTTTTACGGTACAAGAAAAATTATAACGAGAACTTCCCCAATGTGCAAGAGGAAATTTCTCCTATAAACAAATAATTAATAGTCATCTAACTATATTTACCTAAAAATCAGCATAATTAGCATAAGAAAGGGAGGAATGGTGATTTCCTCCTATCCATTATTGCTCACTTTTTCTAGGAATTATACAACCTTTCCCGGAAAGCTTGCTATGGCTTGCATTTCCTGGACATATTTGGCAGTGCTGGCGAGGCAAACTGTTCCTCCCAAACCTTATCAAGCGCATCGATAAACGTCTCAGTTGGCTGTGCACCAGAAATCGAATATCGCTGATTGACCACAAAAAACGGCACCCCAGACACCCCGATTTGCCGAGCAATCGCTTCATCAATCCGCACATCATTGGCAAAAGCATTTTTATCCTGTATAACCTTCAAAGCCTCAGCTCGACTCAGGCCAACACCCTCAGCCACCTCAGCCAAAGTATCCGCATCACTAATATTTTTTGATTCCGTAAAATAAGCGGAAAACAGCCTTTCCGTAAGCTCCGCATCCTTACCGAAGGATTTAGCGAACTTAACCAGGCGGTGCGCATCAAACGTATTCGTCGGTTGCATCGAATCGAACCGATAAACCAACCCCACAGACTCCGCATGCTTCGCCAAACCAGCATTAGTCCGTTGCGCCTCAGCCACACTCATCCCATACTTCTCAGCCAAAACCTCATGAATACTCTTTGTGGTTTCCCGAGGCGAACCAGGATCAAGCTCAAAACTCTTAAACTCAACCACCACCTCATCACCATGAGAAAACTGCGCCAAAGCCAAATCCAATCGCCGCTTCCCTATATAACAGAACGGACAAACAAAATCCGACCACACCTCAACCCTAATAACCATCAAAATCCCTCACCTCCATGAAGATAAACACACATACCACATGTAAAGGATTATTCCCAATTCTCGAGTACAACCACCACTTATTTTATAAAAATAAACCTTATAGCCAATATTACTAAGACATACTTTCGACTTCTAATTTTTCGATTCCCGCTATATTCATGACGTGACTGTACACATCCGTAGTATCCTCGCTAAAATCAACAATCACCAGCAAATGAATTAAATGGACCCCAGGTTCTATATCCTTAATCTTAATCGTTTTAATTTTTATCTCTTCTTTTCTTATTAAAGAAATAACCTCTTGAATCTTACTTCGCTCAGTCACATGGAGCTTTAACTGAACTTCCTTTTCTCTGAGGCGCTTTATGCCGACAAATCCCATTAAATAGGGGATAATTTCCACACTCACAATCAGCAATACAACACCGGTAAATGCCTCCATATAAAATCCAGTTCCCACAGCTATACCGATTCCGGCAGCGCCCCAAATCATCGCCGCCGTTGTTAATCCGGAAATGCTGTCATTTTCTCGGCGGAGAATGACCCCAGCACCAAGAAAACCAATTCCTGATACAATTTGCGCCGCCAACCGAAGCGGATCCATTGTAATGTTCACATCACTATCATTGGGGAACAAATAAGCCGATTGAATTGACACAATTGTAAGTAAGCAGCTGACGATACAAATAACGAGACTTGTTTTCAAGCCCACGGGTTTTCTTTTCAGCTCCCGCTCCAGCCCAATAATCAACCCTAAAATAGCTGAAATTCCTAATTTCATTAAGATTTCTAATTCAATATCAAACAATGTAATTCCCCACTCTTTCGCTCGTATTTTCAACAAATCTATTCCTTGAGTTTTCGCACACAACCGAAGCATGGAAATTAGAATGTAAATAACAGCAAACCCCGTTAAAGGGGGTGCGAGCGAAGCCTAACATAACCAATCATTAATAGAGGCTGTTTTCGTGTAGTTTGTTGTTAAAATCCTAAACCCGATTTTAACTAGATATCAGCTATTTTGTAGCTTGAAAGTTAATTTGCAAGCTCTTTTCTCATAAATGTTTGCTGTTTTACTGTCTAATCACTTCATTCTCATCTTAAAAAGCAACAATGTTTGAGAAAAGAGCCTTAATAAATGATGATGGATAACAAAATGCTAAGTATGACAGATTAGCAACGAATCTTCCTAAAAGTGAAAAAAGCCTATTTGCTTGTGTACAATAATCTATATGTAAATTTTATCATGTTTTAATAAAAAGGAGTTACAATATGGAAAGATCTAACATGAAACCTTATCTAGCCCTCGCGATCGGCGTGATATCTGTATCCGCATCAGCCATATTTGTAAAATTAACCTCAGCACCTTCAGGAGTAATCGCCTTTTACCGCCTCTTTTTTTCGGTTTTATTTATGATGCCGGTTTTTCTTTTACGATATGTTTCAGAACTTAGACTTATTACGAAACGCGATTGGATTATGTCATCCATATCTGGAATATTCTTAGCTTTTCATTTCATCCTGTGGTTTGAATCG
>CALCRD010000019.1 GCA_937894355.1 uncultured Bacillus sp. | reverse complement strand
GCTGTTCACCTTGTGCCACTTCATCCACCTCTTCAATTAACAGATCATCCCACCAAACGGTTCCAAAGCCCGATAGTAATAGCTCAACTAGCAGTTTTGTTGTCCCCGCTGGCGCTACAAACCATCCATTAATTTCTTGCCAATCTACTGTCCCAATGAGCTCCGGAAAAACAAGATCACCAAACTTATTAACTTGAAAGGGGTTCCCCTCCATTGCAAGTTGCTCATTGTTTGAATTGAAAGAGCGGCTGAAACTGAAACCTCATTAGTCTTGCCCCAAACCTTAATTGTATAACTTTTCCCACCTTCAATTTCAAATGCTTTTTGGATCCAACCTCTTGCCTTATCATCATTGCTAGCTAGCTTAACTGCATTTCTACCACTATACTTTACTTTTTCGTCTGTAGCATATTCCAATTTACCCTCACGGTCTATTGTTCGCCAGCCCTTAAGGCCTTCGTCAAACCCTTCATTAATACTGATCTTTTGTTCTGCTTTCGCACGTGCATTTCTAATTGCCTCTGCTTCATTGCTTAAAAAGATTTGATCCCAACAAACAGTACCACTAGCGCCGCGTAACCCTAATCTAACTTTCATATATGTTGCACCTGCTGGAACCTTTATAAGTTGGGATAACTCTTTCCAATCGTTAGTAGCTGCCAAATTTAAGATTACGTTTTCGGCAATTTTGCGCCCAAAAGCATCTTCAAAATAAGCAATGGCGACCGCACCATCCCCTCCTTGAACAAATTCGGTTCTTACTGACGCTGAAAGTGCAAATTCCTGACCTTCCTCCACAATATAGGCCTCTTTAGTCTCCCAATAAGCCTCTGCTAGGGTTATTGCCTCTATTTTCGCCGAGCCCCATCCTTCAAAGGCATAGTTCTCGTCTATAGAAACCTCTGCAAATCCACTGATCTCTTTTTTTTTCCATCCTGAGCTCCACTCTTCAAAACCGGGATTTGTTATTAAATTATTTGCAGCTATGAAGGTAGTGGAAATTAAAAGCAATACCAATATTAATGGCTTTCGGTTTCTCAACAAAAACCCTCCTCCCTAAAAAGATACCCTAGCACCTAGCCCAATAAAATTATCGATCACCCGTTCTTCTTGAAAATCCTCGTCCCATAGTTCCTCGGGGTTGGTAGGTTCCAGTAGGTTAGGCTGTGCCCAACGGCAAGTTACCCAGATCCCGCCTGGCATTGTATAATCAAAGCTTGAATATATTCGCAATGGTCGATATGTGTAAGATGTTTTCTCTGCGCCTAAAGAAAACTTTGCGCCCGCTAAATTCCCCTTTACAAGCTGCCAGTTCAACTGCATTCCCACAGCAGAATCAAATTTCTCGCTGTTCGTGCTATCAGTTTTAAAATAATAGGTGCGTGTCATAGGTAAAGCTGCAAAAGAGAACGGTTTGCTAAGTCTAACAATGGAGCTAAAATCCTCGAAATGCTCAGTGAATCCATGCCGATAGTCGACAAAGGTAGTTGTGTTTTTACATTTCACTGTCAACTCATGGTTATTACCCTTTAGAGAGCCGATCAAGACTCCCTTTTTAACCTGGTTATTTGTAACCTGATTTGTATAGTTTTCACCTTTGAGATTAAGATTGTAGCCCTGTTGCTTCAGATTTCCCTCAAGATAATACCCACGTTGGTTTGCATAGCGATCCACAGGGTTCCAACCACGATAAGATTGATAAACAAAGAGGGGCATTTTATCACGATACCGGGGATTATATCCCGGTTCAAAATTTCGCCAACCTGCTTTCAGCGTAACACCTTGCACCAGCGGTAATATCAAGCTAAACTGCTTAATTTCGCCAGTCTTATCCTCTTTGCCGAGTATTGCGTTATGCCAACCTGAATACATTCCGTCAATGATTAATTCACCTATCTTTTGTTCCAATTCAAAGCTCACAACGCGATCTTTTTCTATGGGCTGTGCAAAAACCAAACTATTGTTTTTTTCATCCCACGAGGGATTTAGCTCTTGATATTCTACACCGATTCCCGTAATCCGTGTTTGCCCCTTTTGCCATAAAACCTTAGTACCATAAGCTATCTGAGGCACACGCACAACGCCAGGAGTGGGTTCAGCTAAATTGGCGGGCCTTTGATCGGAGAATACAAAACCGTTAATTACAAACGGGCCTGTAGCGAGCCCATCGAACGAAAGACCCCGTCTCACATCGCTACCCCAAGAGCCTACTTTCAGGGTATAAGGGGAGTAATCTATGATCAGATCTCCAAGCGTGAAGGTAACATTGTTATAACTATTCCTAAATAGCGGTGTAGAAACACGAATCCAGGCACGATATACTTTCATGCTAAATTCCGGATTAGCTTGGAAGAAAGAATCATTGCGCCTGTCTATACCGCCAAACAAGATATAACCATTAATATTATTCCTGATCCCATTAATATCTGAATAAAGAGCAAATCTGTTTAGCCCATCTAAAGCATTCTCAGGAGTCCAGAAGATCGAAGAATCCAAAGAACCCCGAACTTGTACATTAATCGCCGCTTGTATTTGACCTAGAAACAATATCAGAAAAAACAATACGATTATAAATTTATTTTTTCTCATCTTCTTCCCCCCCCCCCTCACAGCTCCATTTTAATGTAGAGACGATGCGCGTTCCCTAACGCATGAGGAACATATGCATAGTCAAAGTTGAATATACCCTTCCTTAAACCCAGCCCTGCTGTTAATTGCTTATCTGTATAACCCATACGTAAACTTAAATCATTTCCAAATGTTTTCTCTAAACCTAAACTCATTTTATTGAGATCTCGGACTTCTGCAGTATACAAAATATCATGTATTCTATACGCAAAGCCTATGTTTAAACTTACCTCTTGTGATTCTACCC
>CALCRD010000018.1 GCA_937894355.1 uncultured Bacillus sp. | reverse complement strand
TAAAAGTACTAACAGATGATTTGTTTGAGGCTTCCAAGGCTTCAAGTGGAAATATCCCAGTTACCTTTGAACGAATTGATATCGTATCGTTAATAACCCAGGGCTTAGGAGAAGTTAATGATAAAATTGAAGTTCTTGGTTTAGACATTAAGCTGAGTCATCCTAAGGAAAAGGTCTTTATTAAGGCCGATGGAAAGTTACTTTGGAGATCGATTGAAAACTTGTTATCAAATATTTTTAAGTATGCTCTCAAAGGATCCAGAGTCTATATTGATATTGAGGATTTAGGCAACGAAGTACGTCTCACCTTCAAAAACATGTCAGCTTATGAGTTAAATATCTCAGCAGACGAATTAATGGAGCGCTTTAAACGAGGTGATGAGTCTAGATCAAGTCAAGGTAGCGGATTAGGACTTTCCATCGCTAAAAGTTTGATTGAAATACAAAGAGGAAAATTTGCTATCCAAATTGATGGGGATTTATTTAAAGCAATGATTGATATGCCTAAACAAAAGGGTAATGAGTGACAGTTGTTATTAAAAAATGGGAAAAGGATAGGACATAGTCCTATCCTTTTTAACGTCCCTGAAAGGGAATATTTCTTTTGAAACCGGAATCACAAGAACCGTCCCCCTGTCCCTGAAAATAATGCGGGTATAGGTGTTGGTGGGTTGTGATCCATTCTTTCATTTCTGTGATCATTTGTTTATAGCTTGGGACTTTGAAGGGGAAGTCTTTGCGGTTATTGAGCAATGTTTTATCGACATGAACGGAATGATTGGGGGAAATTTTGATTTCGTTCTCTTTGAAGGTTTCGTTGAATAATTTTAATAAATTTAGCTTACTTATACTCGTATTGTTCACAAGGTTATAGATCCCCGTTATTTCTTGCCTGGCAGCTTGTTCCATAGCTTTTGCTAAGGTTAGTGTTGTAACACCAGTCCAAATGGCACCAGCATAACCATGGATGATTCCCTTTTGTTTCATGAACCAATTAAATAAACCGATTCCCTCTTTTCTCATATCTGGACCGACAATTGAATTTCTAAAGGTTAAATTTTTGGTGTCAGCTATTTCACCTAAAGCCTTCGTTCGATCATAAAAGGTTTCACCGTCATGTAGACTATTCTCCGAATAGGGTGCAGATTTTCCCGAGAAAACACAATCAGTACTCATATGAAATAGTCTAGTAGGGCTGTTTTTCAATCTATCAGCAAGTAGGTGTGGTAAGTAGCTATTTACATAGACAGCTCTTGATGGCTTTTTATCGCAGTCGGAATTTAATATTCCAATACAATTGATAATGACATCATAGTTGTTCGAAATGATTTGTCTTAATAAAGTTGGTTCCAGGATGTCTCCAATGATGTTCATACAATAGGGGAAGGCTGTTCTCGAAAAGGTGGTGACATCATGACCGCACTCAGATAAATATAATGAGATGGTGTGGCCAGCCATTCCAGTAGCCCCAAGAACTAAAAATTTCACTTTACTCCCCCCTTCCATTTGTGTAGTTCGTCTTGAATGAAAGTCAGAGTTAATAATTTCTGTTTGATTTCTTCTACAGATAGGATTTTTGTATTATTGGAGTTATATTCATCGGTTAATGTTATTTTAGGAGAACCTTCTTCAAGATATTTTCCATAATTCAGATCGCGGTTATCTGCGGGGACTCTGTAAAAATTACCCATATCCATCGATTTAGCTGCTTCTTCTTTTGTTAAAAGGACTTCGTAAATCTTTTCCCCATGACGTGTACCGATTATTTGGATTTCATTTTTTGCTTCAAATAATTCCTTTAGTGCGATTGCTAAATCTTCAATATACGATGCGGGGGATTTTTGAACCATGATGTCGCCATTTGCAGCATTTTGAAAGGCATATAAAACCAATTCAACAGCTTCGTCAAGGCTCATAATAAAACGAGTCATTTGGGGATCGGTAATCGTAATGGGTTTCCCGGCCTTGATTTGTTCGACGAATAAGGGAATGACAGAGCCCCGAGATGCCATAACGTTTCCATACCTAGTTCCACAAATTAATGTTTTTTCAGGAGAGACCATTCGCGACTTGGCAATGAAGGTTTTTTCCATCATCGCTTTGGAAATGCCCATAGCATTTACAGGATATGCTGCTTTATCTGTGGAAAGACAAATAACCTTTTTGACACCGGCATTGACCGCTGCCGTTAACACGTTTTCTGTTCCAAGAACATTTGTTTTTACGGCCTCAATTGGGAAAAATTCACACGAAGGAACTTGTTTAAGGGCAGCAGCATGAAAAATATAGTCAACATCATACATAGCATTATTTAGACTATGGATATTCCTTACATCGCCAATAAAGAATTTAATTTTATTATTGTGATAAAGGGTGCGCATATCGTCTTGTTTTTTTTCGTCTCGTGAGAAAATTCTAATTTCCTTTATGTCTGTATTTAAAAATCGCTGCAATACTACATTGCCAAACGAACCTGTACCACCTGTTATAAGCAGTGTTTTATTTTTAAACATATAAAGCGCCACACCTTTTGTGGTGAGTTCCTTTCAGGAATTTCGATTTATATGTCATTCCATTTCAGCCCTTTTCCATGTAAATCGGATTCAGATGATTCACGAGGGAAGTTATACCAATAGGCAAAAATATTTGTGTATTTACATTTAGGCTGATTATCAAGTAATACTCTATTAAAATCCCAATCTCCAGCAAATTCTTTTCTAATAGTGAATACTGCAGAGCCGATAAAACTTCTTCTAATTATTTTAAATTGCCCAGACCAGCCATAACCGTCCGTTTCTCGTTTAATAAAATGCAGACCTTCCCTAGTCAGCATATTGTAATAATAGATGTCATATTCCCCATCGACTTGGGCTAATACTTCTCTAATAGTAGGCAAATACATATCGTCGCTATCAATGATGAGTACATAATCTCCAGTTGCTGCTGCAATACATCTATTATAAGAATGACTTGCTCCCAGGTTTCTTGGATTCTTTAATATTTTTAATTGAGGACAAGTTTTTTGATATTCCTCTAATATTTCTAATGTTTTATCAGATGACCCATCATCACAGATAATAATTTCATATGCATACTCCTTGGGAATACTATCGAGCATGATTTTTATCCATTTTTCACTATTATAAGCAGGACTTAAAAAACTAAATTTCATTGAAAATCACTCTCCCTTTGTTCCATCCTCGTTTCATTTCAATTAATATATGCGTGTCCGCAATCAAACGTTCCGATAATGGGGTGGGTCACGGGGGCGGTACTCGTGATTCCTTTTTAATTAGTCGGCTAAATCGGATGGTGAAATTTATTGAATTATTACATTGAAATAACTTCGCTAAGTTAATGCTATAATAAAAGCGATTTGACCAACTTTTTTTGCAGGTTAAATGGCTGTAGGAATGGGGACAGATATTCTATTTTGCTACTGAGAATGCAAGAATTAAAGGTCAGTAATCTTAAGTGACTTATTGGAGGGTACAATGATAAAAATTATTGCTGATTCCACATGTGATTTATCTAAGACAGTGCTAGAACAATACGATATTAGTTTGGCTCCACTTACTATAAATATCGAGGGGAGAATCTATAAAGATCGTGTAGATATTGAACCTGATTATTTTTATGGAATAATGGAGGCGTTATCAGAGTACCCGACAACGGGTATGCCCAGTCCAGTCGAATATTTAGACATAATAAAAGCTGCTGTTAGCGATGGGCATGAGGAAATATTATGTATATGTATGTCTAGTGGAACAAGTGGAGCTTATCAATCTGCTGTCATTGCCAAGGATTATTTTTATGAGGAAATGCCAAATTCAGCTGTTAAAATACATGTAGTTGATTCAAAATGTATGAGCCATGGGAGTGGCTGGTTAATCATGAAAAGTGCCATGATGAGAGAACGGGGAGCTTCCTTTGAAGAAATCATTAAGTTTAATGAGAGTTATAAAACACATGTAAAACATTTCCTGTCTGTAGCCGATTTAGATCATTTAATTAAGAGTGGTAGACTTTCAAATGCTAGTGGATTTATTGGAAAGCTGTTAATGCTTAAACCAATTATGACGATGAAGGCCGGAAAAGGGGCGATAGTGGCTAAGGAAAGGGGTCTGAAACGAGTACTGAATCATTATGTTTCTGAATTTATAAATAGAAACGACCAAGAAATCACTGATTTTATTATCATTGGATATACATCGGATATCAAAATTGCTGAAAATCTAAAAGCAAAAATTCAATTAGAAACTGATTTTACAGGGGATATCTATATAATGCAGATGGGGGTTTCTGTGGGTACCCATGTAGGCTTAGGAGCAATCTCGATGTTTTTTGGGGAAAAATGATATGTAGGAATGATACGTAGGGAAGGTTCTCCTGCTCGCTTTTGGGAGCAGGGGAACCTTCCCTATGAACTTAAAAAAACTTATTTTCTAATGCAGCTGGGTGTATAGGTTTACTAAAGTAGTATCCTTGCCCGATCGGACATTTTAATTGTAGAAGTTGTTTTAGGTGTGCTTCTGTTTCGACTCCTTCAGCAACAACCTTTAATTCTAAATTATTTCCAATTTCCAGGATGGTCTTCACTAGCGAATAATCTTTAGGATTTTCTAACAGATCCCGGATAAAGGATTGATCGATTTTAAGGGTGTCAATCGGTAAGACTTTAAGAAGATTAAGAGACGAATAACCTGTTCCAAAATCATCAATGGATATCCCCACACCCATTGCTTTTAATGTATTTAGGATTGGAATAATTAAATCAAGATCTTCCATTACACTTTCGGTAATTTCAATTTCCAAGTATTTTGAATCAATATTAAATAACTGTAGATAAGATTCAATGGTCGGAACCAATTGAGTATCACGGAATTGTCGTTGGGAAACATTAAGCGAAACCTTTACTAAAGGATATCTTTTATCTTGCCAGATACGCATTTGTTGTATGACTCCGTGAATAACCCATCTCCCAATATCGGTAATTAAACCGGTTTCTTCAGCAATAGGAATAAATTCCCCGGGTGATATTATTCCAAGTACGGGATGTTCCCAGCGAATAAGGGCTTCAATCCCAACTATTTCATAATTATTTAAGCTGAATTTTGGCTGATAAAGAATAAAAAGTTCCTCATTTTTTATTGCTCGTCTTAATTCTGATTCAATAATTGCTTTCCTTTCAATCTGTAATTTAAGTTCATTGTTAAAAATTTTAAATGTATCTTTTCCCTCTAATTTAGCATAATACATAGCAGTGTCAGCCATTTTAATTAAGTCATGAATTTCATGGGTGTGATCAGGGTAACGACTGATTCCAATACTAGTGGTAATATAAATTTCTATTCCATTAATATAAAACGGTACTTTTATACTTTTAACTATTTCGCTTGATATATTTTTAATGAAGAGGACATCTTTGTTGCGGATGAGTATGATAAACTCATCGCCACCATGGTGGAAAACCTTAATTAACTCGGTTTCAAACGACTGGAGCCTTTTCGCTACATTTTTTAGCAATTCATCGCCAATTTCATGACCTAGATTGTCATTGATGATTTTAAATCGATCTAAATCAATAAATAACAGCGAGAGATCTTTTAAATCATCACTACAAAAAGTAAGCTCAGTTAGTAATCGGCGCCGATTTGGTAAATTGGTCAGATCATTATGTTCAGCAGTATATTTCATGACCTCTTCATAACTTTTTTGTTCGGTAATATCTCTGACTACGCTAATCGTTGTTTTTGATTCCTTAATAAGGGTTAAGGAAATACCTTGGGGAAAAGTCGTTCCATCTTTCCTTACTCCAATCACCTCACCCCGCCAATGACCCTCCTTGTTCAACACAGGCTCAACTGAATCATAAAAATAATCAATGGTTTCTTTAGTGTAAAGGCTTGCCCAATATACTTGTGAAAACTCCTCTTTGTTATATCCGAATAGTTTAGCGTAGGCAGCATTAAAAAATTCTAATTCCCCGCTTTCGGTTGTAATTCCTATTGCTTCATTTACTGAATTCAATGCAAAAGAATAATCTAGTAATGCTGTTTTTGTTGAACCCAGTTCCTTTTTGGATAATCTATATTTATCAATCTGGGCTCCAATTAGCCAGCCAATAGCTGAGTTGAAAAGGCAAGCTAACAAGGCTGTATAAGTGAATGCATTATTGTTATAAAGGTTAAACCCATTACCAATCATAATTATTAATGTTAAGGAAATTCTCCAAGTATAGCGCATAATTAGCTCCCTTTTCCTACATTTATCGCTGATTGACTGGCAGTTACCGACCTTGACGGTTTCTTTTAATATGAATGAGTGTTAAGTAGTCATAAATAATGATAATACCCAAGAAATGATTATTCAAGAATAATATTAAGGGACGGA
The DNA here is from genome assembly GCA_937894355.1 of uncultured Bacillus sp. Taxonomy (GTDB): domain Bacteria; phylum Bacillota; class Bacilli; order Bacillales; family Cytobacillaceae; genus Bacillus_BU. Next base: position 264 of record CALCRD010000018.1, on the reverse strand, counting down.
ACCGTCCCTATGAACCACCCGCATTATTTAGGCTTATTTTTGCAATATTGTCGTTGGATTTTTTTGTTTTGAATAATGTTTTCTTGTGGAATTTCAGAAAAAATAAAAAAAAAGAAGGATTAATCAGGAATTGGTGGAATAAATACACTAGTTGTTATTTTGGTATACTATATAAAGATAGATATTTTAGTTTTTGTTATAGGCTCTGTTAATGATAAATGTTGATTTTTAACACATTGTTGATTGGAGCGGAAGACACGCAGA
>CALCRD010000017.1 GCA_937894355.1 uncultured Bacillus sp. | reverse complement strand
ATATCGCTAAGACTGACTTAGCAATTTCAAAGCGAAAGATTGTAAAGTTGGCATCCAACATCCCGATTGAGCTAGCAGAACGGCATTATGATGCAGCCAATCTGCATATTCTTCCAGGTGTAATTGATACTCATGTCCATTTGAATGAGCCTGGAAGAACAGACTGGGAAGGGATTTGTTCCGGAACGAAAAGCTTAGCCGCTGGAGGCGTGACAACCTATTTTGATATGCCGTTAAATAGCTCACCACCGACAACATCTCCAACAGCCTTTTATGAAAAAAAACGCCTAGCTACGGAGAAATCCTTAATAAACTATCGATTTTGGGGTGGCTTGGTTCCGGATAATTTACTGCAGCTAGAGGCGTTATCAGAATGTGGGGTAGTAGGCTTTAAGGCATTTATGTCAGGAAGTGGGATTGCAGAATTTCCGGCAGCTGATGACGAAACCCTTAGAATTGGCATGGGGAAAATCGCCGAGCTAAAGATGATTTTAGCGCTCCATGCTGAAAGTGAAAAGATTATTAAGCCATTATCAGAAAAATGGGCTAGTGGGAGCGGGGGAATGACCGGATATGGCTATTCAAAATCCCGTCCAATAATCTCAGAAATAAGAGCTGTTCAAAAAGTGATAGATCTTGCCAAACAGACAGGATGTATGCTTCATATTGTCCATGCAAGTAGCTCTAGTGTCGTTGATATCGTTCATAAAGCTAAGTCAGTTGGGGTTAATATTACCGTAGAAACCTGTCCCCATTATTTATCTTTAACATTCGATGAGATGACTGGATTGGGGGGGATTGCTAAATGTGCACCGCCGTTACGAAATCAACATGAGGTGGAGTTACTGTGGGAATCAATTAAACGAAATGAAATCGATATGATTGGTTCCGACCATTCTCCTGCTCCTTTAGCAATGAAACTAGGCAATCTAAACGAGGCATGGGGAGGAATCTCTGGGGCCCAAACGACCTTAAATATTTTATTGGAGGAAGGTTATTGGAAACGGCAACTACCTCTGGAAATGATCGTGAAATTGACCTCGTCAAATCCTGCCAAACGGTTTAATCTTTATCCTGCAAAAGGGACCATCAAGGTGGACAGTGATGCTGATTTAACTTTAATTGACCTGCAAAAAGCATTTATTTTACAAAAAAAAGATTTGTTTTACCGACATCCCCACAGCCCCTTTATCGGAAAAAGATTCCGAGGGAAAGTTGTTTCTACTTTTGTAGAAGGGCGCTGTGTATACGACGATATGTAGCAGAATCTAGCTATCACAAAGGGGGTGCTAATTTGAGAAGGATCAATGCCAACAGGATTGTCGAACGAATTGAAAGACTGGCCAAATGCTCGACCACTTCTAGAGGTGTGACTCGTCTAGCGTTCACTGACAAGAGTGACCAGGCTGAGAAATTAATTAAGTTGTGGATGGAAGATGCAGGGATGATTGTTCGAAAAGATGAGATGGGCAACATCATTGGTCGGTATGAAGGCAGGAATAGGGAAAATTCAGTATTGCTGGTTGGTTCCCACAGCGATTCTGTCCCTAATGGTGGTAAATATGATGGGACACTTGGGGTGATTTCAGCCATTGAAGCGATACAGGCATTCCATAACAACCAGGAAATTCCTCGGAACCCAATTGAGGTGATTAGCTTTTGTGACGAAGAAGGAGCAAGGTTCCACACCACCTTTTTGGGAAGCCGAGCTTTAGCGGGAACATTGACTACTGTTGATTTTTCTAGAACGGATGATCAGGGTATTTCGGTAGCGGAAGCGATGCAAGCTAAGAATTTACCCCCGGAAAATATTTCAGCTGCCAAAAGGGATAGCAGTAAATTGCTTGGGTATCTAGAACTGCATATCGAACAGGGTCCTGTGTTGGAGGAACTTAATCTCCCTTGTGGGGTCGTGAGTGGAATAGCAGGTGTGTCGCGGTTTTCCTTTGTTGTAAGAGGGAGTGCCGGTCATGCTGGTACCGTACCCATGCGAAATCGGCGTGATGCTTTATCCGGTTGTGCTGAAATTTTGCTTAAAGTTGAACAACTAGCACAACAATACAATCCAATTGTGGCCACAGTTGGAAAACTGGTTGTAAAACCCGGTGCTAGTAATGTAATCCCAAATGAAGTGTTGGGAACCCTTGATGTTCGGGGAAATGATTTGGGAAAAAAGCGGGAATTCCTGCAAGTCCTGTTTGAAGCGATTGACAAAATTTGTACGATAAGGTCGCTTAATTTCCATTTAGAAAAAGTGCTGGAGGTCGCACCTGTTTTGTGTTCGGAAAACCTAATCACCCTGATTGAGGAATCGCTGTTGAATAAAGGGATCCGTCCAGTGCAGTTAATTAGTGGCGCAGGTCATGATGCCATGGCGATCTCGTCTCTCACCGATATTGGCATGATCTTTGTCCGCTGTAAAAATGGACTCAGTCATTGCCCTGAGGAATATGTATCATTGGAAGATATCTACACGAGTACGCAGGTATTATGTGACACCGTATGGAAGGTGGCCAACAGCTAAAGTTCTAATATATGATTGAACCTCATAAAGGATGTGAGAAGATGACCGAAAATCTTGATAAAAGCAAGCTAATTAACATAATTGACGAACACAAATCAGAATTAGTTCAGTTTTTACAAGAGTTGGTGGCGATTCCTTCGGATAATCCTCCAGGAGATTGCGGGAGGATAGCCGAGCATATTTATAGGCGTCTGCAAAGTCAGCAATTTCAAAGGGTTTCTATTCATAACATCACCCAAGGCGAGTTAGCTAAAGTTGGGATGAAAAAGGCAGCCAATGTAGTTGCCTATGAAGTTTTTGACTCCTCCGAAGGACCAGAAATCACACTTAACTCTCATGGTGATGTGGTGCCACCAGGGGCAGGTTGGTCAGTCGACCCCTATGGTGGACAAATAATCGATGGCAAGCTGTATGGAAGAGGAGCGGCTGTATCTAAGTCAGATATTGCCACTTACACATTTGCCGCTTTAGCATTAAGAGAAGTTGCTCATCATCTACAAGGGAAAATTTCGCTAGCCTTTACATTTGATGAAGAAACAGGGGGAGAAATTGGACCAAAATGGTTGTTAGATAATAAAATGATACACCCAAATCTGGCAGTATGTCCTGGTTTTTCATATTCAATCATCCATGCACATAATGGTTGCTTACATATGGAAGTTACCATCAAGGGAAAACAGGCCCATGCCGCAGAACCACAGTATGGAACGGATGCTTTAGAATCAATGACCGAGGTTTTATTAGCTCTTTACCAATATCGTAAAACATTAACTGAAAAGAAATCTAAGGTACCAGGAATCGCTTCACCAACCTTGGTGGTCGGGAAGATAGCCGGGGGGATCAATACGAATGTCGTGCCTGATGAATGTACCATCCGTTTCGACCGCCGGCTGATTCCCGAAGAAATACCCGAAGAAGTAGAAAAGGAGTTAGTGGAGATTATCTCAGAAGCAGCTACAAAACAAGAAGGTATAGAGGTAGACACAAAAAGAATTCTTTTAGCTAAAAGTTTTGGACCGATTTCGGAAAATTCCCCGCTCATTCAAGCCTTTAAAAATAACTGGAGCCAAGTATTTGGCGGAGAATTATCAATCCAGGGCTCACCGCTTTACACAGATGCCCGCCATTTTTACGAAGCGGGAATACCAGCGCTCCTATTTGGAGCAGGTCCAAGAACTTTATTAGAGGCTAACGGGCATCGAGCAGATGAACATGTCACAATCGATGATTTACTGAAGGCAACCAAAATTGTCGCCTTGAGCTTGTATGATCTGCTAAGAAGGGATGAGTGCTAACCTAATTAGAAATGCAAAATTGCCGAGTTTGAAACTCGTCATGTTTACCATTTACTAAACTCAAAAAGGACTATTCTATTTTAGGAGAATAGTCCTTTAGGGTAAAAACACTTGCAATCTCTCACTCCCCAACCTTCATTCGATGATATCAATGATAGGCTAAATTTTTACGT
>CALCRD010000016.1 GCA_937894355.1 uncultured Bacillus sp. | reverse complement strand
TTTAGGCCGGCTCGTCTTATGCTTGTCGCCCCTGGGCAAGCCGCTTCCGCTTTTCGATTTTCCTTTATCTCAGTCGATGTGCTATAAGTCCATACGCCGCTGAACGGTCGCTTCCGCTTTTCTAAGTGTAAAGAAAAAATATTGACAAATAATTATATGGAAGCTATAATTACCTTTGTTGCCTTGAGGTGATTCAATTGAAATGGACAATTAGTCAGTTACAAAAATATCGAAACAAGGATCTTACAATTGATGAAACGGTTGAAATAGATGATTTGAGCAAGGTGGAACCATCGATTCGATCTGTCTCTCCAATGCATATATCTGGAAGAGCTGATATCAGTTCTAGCAGAGTGACATTTCATTTAAAGATTGAAGGTCATTTGATCCTTCCTTGTTCTCGGACGTTAGTTGATGTGAATTATCCAATTAGTGTTGAAACAACGGAAACATTCCTTTTCAACGGATTAGAATATGAACTTGAAGAGGATGCACACAAAGTAAAAGGTGACGTGATTGATCTTATGCCGATCTTTCAAGAGTTACTTATACTTGAGGTTCCTTTGCAAGTTTTTAGTGAAGATGTAAAAAGTGGTGAAGGTGCTCCTCAATCAGGAAAAGATTGGGAAGTAATCTCAGAACAGGATTTAACGAAAAAAGTGGATCCTCGTCTTGCTGGACTTGCTAAGTTTTTTGACCAAAATGATTCTTCTTCTGATTCTTAATCAGAGGAAACGAAAAGAAACATGAAGATCTGAATCTATCTGAACTTCATATCATTCTTAATTGTCTTTAAGGAGGTGGGAAGAATGGCTGTACCTTTTAGAAGAACTTCTAAAACTGTGAAAAGAAAGCGCCGTACGCATTTCAAATTACAAGTTCCAGGTATGACAGAATGCCCAAACTGTGGTGAAATGAAACTTGCACACCGTGTATGTAAAGCATGTGGAACATACAAAGGGAAAGAAGTAGTAAACGACTAATTTTCCTTTTGGAAAGAAGCACAAGGAGCTAAAAAGCCTCTTGTGCTTTTGTCATTTATTGGATTGTTTTGTGATTCCCTATCAAAAAAATGTTTGCAAAATTGTCGGATTATTTCTACAATTATTAAAACGCTATATTTATGGAGGATTAAAAATGAATAACGCATACATGATTGAAGAAATGCCTCAAGGATATCTATTATTTACTATTAATAGACCAGAAAAAAGAAATGCAATTAACTATGATATTATGGAAGGTTTAGAAATTGTCATTGAAAAAATGAAAAATCCTGCCTTTAAAGTACTGGTCATTACGGCTGTTGGAGATAAAGCATTTTGTTCTGGTGGAGATTTATCTGTTTTCCATGAATTGAAAACAGAAGAGGAAGCCTATGGGATGCTATCAAAAATGTCCAAAATCTTAGTTGATTTATTATTGTTTCCTAAGCCTACCATTGCCCTTATTAATGGAACGGCAATCGGAGGGGGCTGTGAATTAGCTTCTGCATGTGATTTTCGAATTGCTAAAGCTGGAGTCAAGGCTGGCTTTGTACAAGGGACACTAGCAATTACTACAGGCTGGGGCGGAGGTACCATTGCTTTGGAAAAAATGGCACCTGCAAAGGCTTTGAAAATATTAACAGAAGCAAAACGCTATGATGCTGAGCAGTTACTAGAAGACGGATTCTTCGATGCTATTTTTGAAGATAATTTACTGGAAAACTGCCTAGGTTATTTAACGAATGTGTTAGCTATCGAATCTGGAGTGTTAGAGGCCTATAAAACTATGCTTGTCCGCAAATGGACACAGTCTGGGATACAAGAACGAATTGATGAGGAAGTCCGCACTTGTTCTCGTCTTTGGGCATCGGATGCTCATCATGCAGTTGTAGATAATTTTCTAGAGAAAAAGTAAATGGAATTTTACAATTAAATAAGTAAATTAATGTTTGGCAGTCTATCTTTTCTAGTGAATGCATATGTATGAATAAAAACACTAGGAGGGATAAAATGCCAACAACACGACAAGATGCATGGACACAGGATGAAGATCTCTTACTGGCAGAAGTAGTGCTCCGTCATATTAAGGATGGTGGGACACAATTGCAAGCCTTTGAAGAGGTAGGCAGACAATTATCACGAACAGCAGCAGCCTGTGGCTTTCGTTGGAATTCTTACGTGAGAAAACAATATAAATCGGGAATAGAATTAGCTAAAAAGCAAAGAAAAGAATCAAAAAAGCAAAACATTCCTGATTTTGATGCTAAAACTGAGCAGTTCTCTGACCATACTTTGAATCCAAGCGAAATTCTTCATATGCCTGACAAGAAACAAGGGCTAGATTTTTCTGAGGTGATTGATTTCCTAACAGGCATTTATGAGAAGGCAGAACGGCAAAGTGTTCAGGAAAAGAATCTTGAATATTATCAGGTAGAATTAAAAAATCTTGAGAAACAAAAATATAAATTAACTTCAGAAAATGAAAAATTACTAAAAGATTTAAAACTGATTGAAGAGGATTATCGTGCTCTAATTGAAATTATGGAACGTGCTAGGAAAATGGTTGTTTTACAAGAGGAAGATCGGCAACAAAAAGTAAAATTCCAGATGGATAAAAACGGCAATCTAGAAAGAGTAGAACATAAATAAGAAGCGGACGATTTATTATCCGCTTCTTTTTAATATACAATATTTTTTTAAGTCTGTTTTCGTATAGATCATTAAGGCTGTTCTTTGAATCCTTCTGGATACCAAATAAGCGGATTTTCACCTAAATCCCTTTCAGTATCATAATGGACAGGAGTAAACCCCTTCTTTTCCCAAAAAAGTTTCGATTTAATTTTTGGGTTCGTTTTTATAGGATAACCTAAGCTCTTTGCAAAATCGACTAAGGCAGAACCATAGCCTTTATCTTGGTAATGTTGTAATACTTCAAGTTTCCATAATTCAAGATAGTCTTTTGGTGGAGTAATATAACGATTGTACTTAGCATCAACTTGATATAAACTCATTCTTGCAACCAATTTGTCCGCAAAATAAATTCCATAAAACGGTGAATCACTGTCATTCTCGATAATATTTGCTTCTAAGTCTTCAAACATCGATAATTCTTGTAATCCGTACTCTTTAAACTTTTTAAACTCGTCAAGAGTTTTGTAGTTATTTTTTAACTTCTCCACTTTTACTTCCATTTATTTTCCCCCCCTGAACAATTGAATTGCCATCAAGTAAAACGATGTTTTCTATAAGAATAGAGATTTGAAAGCGTTTACTAAGTTGTGTCTCCTAGTTCCTATAGTTAAATTAATTATATAATATTAACACGAAAAATACCGTAAATATGTCTTAAACTAAGGTTGATTTTGTAAAGATTGTTGTTAAAATCCTAAACCTGATTTTAACTCGATATCAACTATTTTGTAGCTTGAAAGAAAATTTGCAGCTCTTTTTTCATAAATGTTTGCTGTTTTACTGTCTAAATACTTCGTTTTCATTTTAAATAGTAACAACAAAGTTTGAGAAAAGAGCCTAAACTATAGATGAATTGTTTTCAGTTAGATTTTAACAGTTTAGCAAGGGCTAAATTCTGTTAAAATATGAATCATAGGAAGTCTCCATTATTAAGTGGAAGTTGACTGTACATATATGTAGTAAAAAATAGAATGAGGGTATGAAAATGAAGATAGGAATTATCGGTGGTGGGTCAATTGGTTTGCTTTATGCATACTATCTTAATCAATCATTTCCAGTAACAATCTATACTCGGACGAGCGAACAGGCAGACAGCATTAACCGTGATGGTCTCAGGATGGAGCGCGGATCTGATAATCAGCAACAAACCTTTGTTAAGGCCGCTGTTATTGACGATTGGAACGGGAATGAGGAACTTACGATTATTACCGTAAAGCAATATCAGTTACCGAGTATTTTTAATAAAATATCTCTAATTCCCAGAATGCAGGGAGCACTGCTTTTTTTGCAAAATGGAATGGGCCATCTGAAAACCCTTCAGAATTTGCCTGTCCAAGATATATATGTAGGATCTGTTGAACATGGTGCTTATCGTGCGGGTGCAAATTTGGTGCGCCATAATGGTGAAGGAATCACTAGATTAGCATTGTTTAAAGGCAACATTACCTGTTTAAGGAAGTTTGTAGATCAAAGTCTTACATCATTTCCTGTTAAGCAAGAATCAGATTATTATGAAATGCTTGTTCAAAAATTAGTAGTAAACGCCGTAATTAATCCTTTGACTGCTGTTTTGAAAGTACCAAATGGAGAATTAATTGCCAATCCACATTATTACCATGTCTTAGAATCAATTTTTTCGGAATTAACCGTGGTTTTGGATTTAGAGGAAAAAAATGAATACTTTCAGCATATTATCGCGGTTTGTAAAAAAACAGCGCAAAATCGGTCTTCGATGCTTAAGGATATCGAACAAAATCAAGAAACTGAGATTGAGGCAATCTTAGGATTTGTCATTGAAGAAGCAAAAACAAAAGGACTACATGCTCCGATAGTCACCACATTTTACAGGTTGGTGAAAGGAATGACTAAATAAGAAGGGACGAAAATAATGCTTGCCCCATTTTCTGCGATTATTGCCTTGTTAGTGACATTCCCATTTTTGGGATACATCATCCTTTTTATTATTAGTAAGCTTTTAACCCAAAATGTTCGCCGTTCTGTGCATGTTGCTGTGGATTTCAGTACAATCTTATTCGTGGTTTCTGTTCACAATTTAATTTTGGTTATTTGGCATGTATCCATTTATTGGATTATTATTATGATAATGATGGTAATTGCTTTGACTTTCGTTCTTTTCCATTGGAAAACAAAGCATGAAATTAACTTTCGACCAATTTTTAAAGGGATTTGGCGCACATATTTTTTACTGTTTACGCTAGCGTATGTAGTTTTGCTTTTGTTTGGCTTATTGCAAAGAATTACCTATTATTTGTCTGCAGCATAAAGTCAATAGGCAAAGTTTTTCCCATTATTTCCATGAAAATGCTATACTCAAGGTGGAATGATGAATATTGCTGATTAGAAAGGAAGTACATTAAATGGAGATGTTAAATCTCACACTCCCTGCAACGAACAGATTTGCATCAGAGTATATGGAACAATCGTCAGATATTCTGCCGTTTTTTCATTATCAATATCAAGACGCGGAAAGCTATGAGCAGCGTTTAGTGGAATTAAATAATCGTTCTTTTTTTAGAAAAGAACTTGCTCAACATATTACACGATACATGGAGCCATTTCCCACTTCACAACAAGTGGAAAATTCATTACAAAAGCTCAAACATGAGGATAGTGTCGTTGTTATCGGAGGGCAACAGGCGGGAATTATTACTGGCCCGCTTTATACGATACATAAAGTTATTTCAATCATTGTGTTTGCGCAACAAAAGGAACGAGAGCTTGGCGTCCCAGTTGTCCCTGTTTTTTGGATAGCAGGCGAAGATCATGATTATATAGAAGTAAATCATATCTATTCAGAAATTAATGACACTATTGAAAAATTCACTTACCCTGAAGTAGTCCAAGGGAAAAAGATGATTTCAGATATTTGTATAAATAAACTGGAATGTTTTTCGTGGGTAAAAGAAATTATTGAAATGTACGGTGAAACCGAGCATACTAATCAGTTACTCCAGTTTGCCAATCAGGCTATTGAACGGTCTAATACAATGGTGGATTTTTTCTCGCATATCATTATGAAGCTTTTTAAGGAATTTGGGTTACTAATAATAGATTCTGGGGATAAACAATTAAGGACTTTAGAACAAAGTTTTTTAATTCGTCAACTTAAAGAATTTAGAAAGATTACTAAATCTGTTTTTAAGCAGCAACAGGAATTAAACCAAGCTGGGTACAGTAAGGCTCTTGATATTAATGAAAATGCTGTGAATATCTTTTATTATGATGAATTATCGCAATCCCGGATCTTGCTGGAATATCATGCTGAAACAGAAACATTTATCGGAAAGAACAGCCAGGTGAGGTTTTCATTTGAACAACTGTACAAATTGGTTAGGGAACAACCTGAAAAGTTTAGTAACAATGTTGTAACCAGACCTTTAACTCAAGAGTGGTTGTTCCCAACCTTAGCTTTTATAGCTGGTCCTGGTGAGATTGCTTATTGGAGCGAGCTTAAACAAGTATTTGAGCATTTTGATTTGAAAATGCCACCAATAGTTCCACGTTTAAATATTACCCTGTTAGAAAGATCGATTGAAACGGATTTACAGGAATTGGGTTTTGGTTTGGAGGAAGTCATTCGGGAAGGAATCTCCACTCAAAAGGCTAAATTTATGTCGGCTGTAATGGATCAGGAGCTATTGGACCTTTTCAATCAAATGAAACAGGATGTTACAGCAAAGTATCAAATTATTGCTAGCAAATCAGTTGAAATTGATAGGGGACTGCTACCGTTAGTCGAGAAAAACGAACAGTTTTTACAAAAGCAAATCCAATTTATCGAGCAGAAAATAGAAGGAGCTATCGAGCAAAAACACAGTGTTACTTTGAAAAAAATGGAACGAGTAAAAAATGCTTTGCGACCTAATGGGTCACCACAAGAAAGAATCTTAAATCCAGTGTATTTTTTAAATAAATATGGGCTTGATTTTGCCAAGAGATTAACTTCATTAAATTATCAATTTGATGGAAGCCATAAAGTGATAAAATTATAGTAAAAAGTGGGGGAAGAGGACTGTTCATGCGGACAGTCCTTTTCTGTGCAAAAATATAGCTGAATTCCCTAAATTTCGACAATTTTATGTCCGTGAAAAGGGACATAAATAACTGGATATATTGAGACATCAAAAAGTGCTAGAAAATCTGATATTTGAATTTATTTAACTCGCGATTTGATTTCCAGTAAATCCTTATATAATAAGGATTTACTGGAAATCAATAATGGGGAAAATAAGAAAACAATAAATTAACAGTGGGAAAATTGCTTTTCAAAGAAGGATTTCTGCTGTAGTTAGAGAATACTAAAAACATGTGGTGAAAAGTGGGGGGATGTGGTAAATTTAGAGAAGAAAGTGGGGGTAGTGCCATGTTTATGGGTGAGTACCATCATAACGTTGATAACAAGGGCCGTTTAATCATACCCGCTAAGTTCCGTGACGATCTCGGCGAGATGTTTGTTTTAACACGCGGTTTAGATCAATGTTTGTTCGGGTACCCACTTGCAGAATGGAAACTACTCGAAGAAAAGCTGAAAGGACTTCCGTTAACTAAGAAGGATGCACGTGCTTTTACACGCTTTTTCTTTTCTGGTGCCACAGAATGTGAACTGGATAAACAAGGAAGAATTAATATCTCAGCCCCGCTACTACAATACGCAACTCTAGAAAAAGAATGTGTTATTCTGGGAGTTTCTAATCGAATTGAAATTTGGAGCAAGGAACTTTGGGAACAATACTTCTTAAAGTCCGAAGAATCTTTTACAGATATAGCAGAGAATATGATAGGGTTTGATATTTAAACGCTCCTTGTGAGTTCGATTTGAAAGGTGGAAGAAACATGTTTGAACATAAGACTGTGTTACTGCATGAAGCAGTAGATGGATTAAATATAAAACCGGATGGCATTTATGTGGATTGTACACTGGGTGGTGCCGGTCATAGTGCCCTTATTCTTTCGAAGCTGTCGGAAACAGGGAAATTATACGCTTTTGATCAAGATGAGGTTGCCATTGGTAATGCCAAGGTTAAGCTTTCTCAATACGAAGACAAAATCACCATAATCAAAAGTAATTTTTCCAATATAAAAGCTGAATTATTAGCCTATGGAGTTCATCACGTGGATGGGGTTTTATATGACCTCGGGGTTTCTTCTCCACAGTTAGACAATCCAGAACGTGGTTTTAGCTATCATCATGATGCCCCATTAGATATGAGAATGGATCAAGATTCCTCAGTTTCAGCCTACGATGTCATCAATTCATGGCGATATGAAGATCTAGTCCGCATTTTCTTTCAATATGGTGAAGAAAAATTCTCCAAGCAAATTGCCCGGAAGATAGAAGCTGCCAGGGAAATTAAACCCATCGAAACAACCTTCGAATTAGTTGAATTAATCAAAGAAGGAATTCCAGCTCCAGCAAGGAGAAAAGGTGGTCATCCTGCTAAAAGGATTTTCCAAGCAATTCGAATTGCCGTAAACGATGAATTAGGGGTTTTCGAAAAATCGTTACAAGAAGCGATGTCTATCCTTAATCCTGGAGGGAGAATCAGTGTGATTACCTTCCATTCTTTAGAGGATCGAATTTGCAAAGTAGCCTTTAAAAAAGCCAGTGATACACCTGATTTACCGCCGGGGCTACCGATAATCCCGAAAGAATATCAACCAGAAATGAAACTTATCACAAGAAAGCCAATTGGACCGTCAGAGGAAGAATTGCTTGAAAACAATCGGGCCCGATCAGCAAAATTACGAATAGCCGAAAAAAATTAATATAAAGAAACAGGAGGGGGATTCATGAGCAATTTAGCCAAAAAGCTCCAACAAGAGCAACAAAGGACTATTAAAGAATCGAAAAAAGAAATTGCAGTAAAAAAATCTTGGTTTTCTCCTGGAGAAAAAATCCTTGGGGCAGTCTTTGCGGCTTTTCTATTTATAGGTGCCGTACAGATTATCTCTAATCAAGCCAAAATCTATAGTATTAACACAAACGTTGTTGATACAAAGCAAACAATCCAAAAACAGCAAAAGATTAATAATGATCTCGAGGTTCAAATTAGTGAACTAAGCAGATACGAGCGTATTTTGGAAAAAGCAAAGCTGCTAGGCTTAAAACTAAACGAAAATAACGTTAAGGTTGTGCAGGAATAATGTTGAAAAAACAACCCAATATGAATTATGGAGCAGCGATATTATTTGTAATATTTGGCCTGCTCTTTTTTGTCTTAGTATTTCATTACTCATCAATTCAAATTACTGGTGAAGCCAAGGGGCAGGTTTTAGCTGCCAAAGCCCAACAAAAATATATGAAAGAAAGAACCATAGATGCCACAAGAGGAACAATTTTTGATAGAAAAGGAGAGGTTGTTGCTAAGGACACCACCTCTTACAAACTGGTAGCAATTTTAGATGAAAAGATGACGACAAATCCGAAAAAGCCCCATCACGTTCAAGACCCTGAAATGACAGCGGCAAAACTAGCAAAATTCATTTCAATGGATGAACAGGATATTTTAGCGCTGTTAAAACAAGATAAAAAGAAACAAGTCGAATTCGGAAATGCTGGTCGGGATATTTCTCATGAAATTAAAACCGAAATTGAAAAGCAGGAGCTAGCAGGAATTACCTTTTTGCGAGAAAGTAAACGATTTTATCCAAATGGCATCTTTGCTTCCCATTTAGTAGGCTTTGTGGAAAAAGAGGAAATCGAAGTTGGTAAAATAAACGTTAAAGGTATGCTGGGCATTGAAAAAACATTAAATTCACGTTTAGAAGGACACAATGGCAAGTTGAATTACGAGAGTGATCTTTGGGGATATATTCTCCCTGATGGAAAACAAAAAATTACTCCTGCTGAAAATGGTGACAGTGTCTATCTAACCATTGATAAAAAAATCCAAACCTTCTTAGAAGAAGCAATGAACAAGGTGGTTGAAGAGTATAAACCTAAAAAAATCATGGCCATTGTCGCTAATCCAAAAACAGGCGAAATCCTAGCTATGGGTCAACGTCCAACCTTCCACCCGAAAACAAGGGAAGGAATTGAGGACAGCTGGCATAATGAACTCATTGAAAATTCATATGAACCTGGTTCGACGATGAAAATTTTTACATTAGCTGCTGCGATTGAAGAAGGCGTTTTTAACCCAAATGAAACGTTTAAATCTGGTAGCTATAAAGTAACTCCGAATTCGAAGGCAATTCGTGATTATAACCGAGTTGGTTGGGGCGATATTACCTATCTTGAAGGGGTACAACGGTCTTCAAACGTAGGGTTCGCTCGTTTGGCAAATGAGAAAATTGGTTTTGATAAATATCGGGAGTATTTAACGAAGTTTGGCTTCGATAAACAGACGGGTATCGATTTACCTAACGAGACAACCGGAAAAATAGTTTATCAGTACCCGATTGATAAAATAACAACGGCGTTCGGACAAGGTACAGCGATAACACCAATCCAACAAATACAAGCAGCAACAGCGGTTGCGAATGACGGAAAAATGATGAAGCCTTATGTAATTGATAAAATAGTCAGTTCAAAGACTGGAAAAGTTATACAAGATGTCAAGCCTGAAGTGACTGGGACCCCTATTTCTGCGGAAACAGCAAAGGAAGTTCGTGAAATTTTAGAAACGGTCGTTACTTCTGAAAAAGGAACAGGATACCAGCGTTATAAAATTGATGGCTATGATGTAGCAGGAAAAACGGGTACTGCACAAATCCCTGGAGGAAACGGATATTTAACCGGCCATCAAGATTATATTTTTTCCTTTCTGGGAATGGCTCCAAAGGATGACCCAGAATTAGTCGTATATGTTGCTGTGCAACAACCAGAAATCGATAGTTATTATGAAGGTCCGGTTCCAGTATCAATGATATTTAATACTGTTATGAAAAATAGTCTGCAATACTTGAATATTAAACCGACTACTCTTGAAAAAGCTGAAACCAATTTGCTAGCAGATGTAACGAATATGTCGGTTACAGAAGCGGTAGCTGCATTAACTAAAAGCGGTTTGGAACCAGTTGTTATTGGAAAAGGGAACAAGGTGGTGCAACAGCTACCTACGGCAACGCAGAACATCCTTGAAGGTGAGAAGATTATCTTAAAAGCAAGTGGCGATGTTATTTTACCAGATCTGACCGGATGGTCCCGTAGAGACGTCATGAAAATGGCTAATATAGCAGACGTCAAATTAACCATTACTGGGAATGGTTATGTGGTATCACAAAACATTAAAGCAGGGGAAAAAATAAAATCTGGTAGCTTTTTAATTATCCAATGCAAGACTCCTGCTGTGGAAAAGGAAGATAAAAAGAAGCAGAAGGCAGAGGAAAAGGTTGAAAAGACTGAATCGAACGAGGAGACTGAAACACAGGATTAACGCAAAAGCGTTCTAATTGAAACGGTACAAGCATATAAATGAACGAGCCATCATAAGAGGATTGTCACCTTAAAGGGTGTTTACCTAGTCGGATTTTTATATCTGGAAAAACAGTCCGAGAGAAATTGAAAGGGGTTCGTTCATATTATGCGAGTTTCACAAGTTACCGTTCGAAAAAGGTTGGCAATTGCCCTTTTGGTCGGTATTGCCATTTTTTTCGTCATTGATTTAAGGCTGGGATATGTGCAGTTTTTCTTAGGTGGAATGCTAACGGACCGGGCAAGAGATTCCTGGAGTCGCAATGTAACATTTGAACCGAAACGAGGCGAAATTGTCGATCGTAACGGGGTAGAATTGGCAACAAATATTAGTGCTCCAACGGTATATGTAGTACCTAGACAGGTTGAAGATCCTGCAAAAACCTCAGAGAAGTTGGCAGCCGTTCTTAACATGTCAAAGGAAAAGGCATACCAGCATATTACCAAAAAAACCTCGATTGAACGAATCCCTGAGGGGCGAAAAATCTCTCATGAAAAGGCAAAAGAAGTTCGGAATTTGGGTTTGAAAGGTGTATATATTGGTGAAGATTCCAAACGGCATTATCCCTTTGGTACCTATTTATCTCATGTATTAGGATTTGCAGGTGTTGATAACCAAGGATTAATGGGGTTGGAGCTTTTTTATGATAAAGACCTAAAAGGTGAAAAGGGATCAGTTAAATTTTATGCGGATGCTAAAGGGAAACGAATGAATGATATGGCAGATGATTACGAACAACCAGTTAATGGTCTTAAATTAAAGCTGACCATAGACACGAAAATCCAAACAATTATTGAACGCGAACTGGATATTGCCGAAGCTACCTATCATCCTGACGGAATTATTGCGATTGCTATGAACCCAAATAATGGTGAAGTATTGGCAATGTCAAGTAGACCTAGCTTTGATCCGGCGAATTTTCAAAATGTTCCTTCCGAAGTATATAATCGTAACCTACCTGTTTGGAGTACTTATGAACCAGGGTCGACCTTTAAAATTATCACCTTAGCAGCGGCTTTAGAAGAGGGAAAGGTTAATCTAGAAAAGGATCGATTTACTGACCCCGGCTTTGTAGAGGTTGGTGGTGCAAGATTACGTTGCTGGAAAGCTGGCGGACACGGGAGCCAATCGTTCCTAGAAGTCGTCCAAAATTCATGTAACCCGGGTTTTGTGGAGCTTGGTCAAAGATTAGGCAAGGATAAACTGTTTAAGTATATAAAAGATTTTGGATTTGGTCAGAAAACAGGGATCGACCTTCAAGGTGAAGGAAGTGGAATTCTTTTTAGATTAGATCGAGTTGGTCCTGTTGAATTGTCAACAACCGCTTTCGGACAAGGGGTTTCAGTTACGCCAATCCAGCAGGTAGCCGGCATTTCAGCAGCAATAAATGGTGGTACATTATATAAACCATATATAGCCAAGGAATTAGTGGATTCAAAATCGGGAGAAGTGGTAATGAAAAACTCTCCGGTAGCCAAGCGAAATGTCATTTCAAAAGAAACCTCAGCCCAGGTTCGTCATGCCTTAGAGAGTGTTGTTGCTCAAGGTACAGGAGGTAAGGCCTTTGTTGATGGTTATCGGGTAGGTGGAAAAACGGGGACGGCTCAGAAAGCGGTAAATGGACATTATTTAGAAAATAATCACATTGTCTCCTTTATCGGCTTTGCCCCTGCCGATGATCCGCAATTAGTCATCTATGTGGCTGTTGATAACCCTAAAGGAACGGTTCAATTTGGTGGGGTAGTAACTGCTCCTATAGTTGGCAGCATCATGAAAGATAGCTTACATGTGCTAGATGTTGAACCACGGAAAGATCAAATAGCCAAAAAAGAGAAATGGGATGACGTTCCAATTATCGAAGTTCCAGATGTTGTTGGGATTTCCAAAAGAGAACTGGGTGAGATCTTTGTAAACTTGAAAATTGATGCTAATGGAGATGGTGATATCGTTGTCAAACAGTCTCCTGAGCCTGGTACTAGAATAAAAGAAGGCTCGACCATCCGTTTGTACTTTGCTACAGAGGCAGAATTTGAAAAACAACACCAACACGACGAGCATGAACCAGAATCAGAACAGAAAAAAGATCCGGCCTCAGAGAAAAAACAAGAAAAAGATCAGGGAAAAAAGAAACCAGAATAAAAAATAAATGCGGGCGGCAAACAATTGAGTTCGCCGTCCATTTTGTATGCAAAAGATGGAGTTTAGTGCATATTAATAGTAGTAAAAGCCTATCAGTAGGTAGGCATTTTGGGGCAAAAAAATTTTGCTGAAGCCTTTAACAAACGTGGCTTAATTTAAACTAATCGTGTAAAATATAAACCGCTATAAAGTTTACTGACTTTCGATATCATTTTAAGCATAGATATGTGTAAGAGGACTTTAAAATCATTAGTTTCATTGAATGAGAGGATTTGATGATTAATGAAATTACACACTTTGCTCTCATCTTTGCATCTTTTAGCTCCGAATACGTGCGAAGATGTTGAGATTACATCGCTAGAAAATGATAATCGGAAGGTACAAAAAGGGTGTTTATTTGTTTGTGTAAAGGGTAACACCGTTGATGGCCATAATTTTGCAACTGATGCAGTAAAAAGAGGTGCGGTGGCTGTATTGGCTGAAAAGGAGCTAAAACTGGATGTACCCGTAATCATCGTTAAAAGTACGATAAGAGCCATGGCAGTGCTTGCTGATGCTTTTTACGAGCAACCAACTAGCAAACTTCAGCTAATTGGAATTACAGGTACGAATGGTAAAACAACAACCAGCCATATTCTTGAAAAAATATTTGCTGATAGCGGAAAAAAGACTGGTCTCATTGGAACCATATACACAAAAGTCGGTGATAAAACCTATGAAACAAAAAATACGACCCCTGAAAATTTAACTCTACAAAAAATATTTAAAAAAATGGTGGATGAGAAAGTTGAAGTGGCAATCATGGAGGTATCTTCCCATGCATTAGATGAGGGGAGGGTTCATGGCTGTGACTTTAACACGGCTGTATTTACTAATTTAACCCAGGATCACCTTGATTACCATCAAACAATGGGTGATTATCAAAGGACAAAAGGGCTATTATTCTCACAGCTTGGAAACACTTTTCAGCTTCAAAATCCAAAATATTCGGTGATAAATTTGGATGATAAGGCAGCAAAGGAATATAGTAAATCTACTGCTGCTCATATTATTACTTATGGAATTGATGAAAAGGCTGACTTACGAGCAGTTAACATTCATACAACTGCTAGTGGGACAAATTTCAAATTAATTTCGCCGATAGGAACTGAAATGGTGTCGCTTCATTTAATTGGAAAGTTTAGCGTTTATAATATCCTAGCCAGTATTGGAGCAGCTTTAGTGAATGGTGTTCCACTTAAGAGTATCCTCCAATCAGTTCAGGAGATTAAAGGGATTCCCGGGAGATTTGAGTTAGTGAACGCAGGTCAAGTATTTCCGGTCATTGTTGACTATGCCCACACTCCGGATAGTCTAGAGAATGTATTGAAAGCGATTCGTCAGTTTGCCAAGAAAAGAATCATTGTCGTCATCGGCTGTGGTGGTGATCGAGATCGGACGAAGCGCCCGTTAATGGCAAAAATTGCTTGCAAGTATGGGACAGACGCGTTTTTCACGTCTGATAATCCACGAAGTGAAGATCCAAGAGCAATAATCAAAGACATGGAAGAGAGCGTCCATGGAGAAGATTATCAGGTTATTGTGGATCGGAAAGAAGCTATTCGCTTTGTTATTAACATGGCAGAGCCAGAAGATGTAATATTAATCGCCGGGAAGGGTCATGAAACCTATCAAATAATTGGTAGTGACAGATTCTCCTTTGATGATCGAATCGTAGCAAAAGAGGCAATAAGGGAGCGACATGGATGTATTTAAATGCTGATAGTTTAATTTTTGAAAAAAATCTATTCAATGATAAACAAGACACGTATGCTAAATCGAAACTATTTTCGCCGTTTTTGGCTATATTGCAAAATTTTAAGGAGATAAGGAGGGGATAATATGCTTGAACAAGTGGTTTTATTTACAATCTTACTAGGCTTTTTGATTACTGTTTTACTTTCTCCAGTTTTTATCCCCTTCTTAAGAAGGTTGAAATTTGGACAAAGCATTCGTGAGGAAGGACCCGAGTCCCATCAAAAGAAAACCGGGACACCAACGATGGGAGGAGTTATGATTCTCCTTTCAATCGTGATTACTACTTTAGTGATGACCGGTAAGTTCGCAGAGCCAACGGTTAAAACATACTTACTGTTGTTCGTCACTTTAGGATTTGGATTATTAGGGTTTTTAGATGATTTTATTAAAGTGGTTATGAAACGAAACTTGGGGTTAACCTCCAAACAAAAGTTGCTTGGCCAAATTATTATTTCAGTGGTCTTTTATTTAATTTATAAGCAAAATCAGTTTTCCACAGAGGTAGTTCTACCCTATTTTGATTATGCGTTTGATTTAGGTTGGTTCTTTGTCTTTTTTATTGTTTTTTGGCTTGTTGGATTTTCCAATGCTGTAAATTTAACAGATGGATTAGATGGATTAGTATCGGGTACCACAGCTATAGCCTTTGGCGCTTTTGCGATTTTAGCATGGAATCAATCACAATTCGAAATAGCGATTTTTTCGGTTGCGGTTGTCGGTGCTGTACTAGGGTTTCTTGTCTTTAATGCCCATCCTGCTAAGGTGTTTATGGGGGACACAGGCTCGCTTGCATTAGGTGGGGCAATTGCTACTATAGCGATTTTGACAAAGCTAGAAATACTCCTAGTCTTAATTGGTGGTGTATTTGTTATTGAAACATTATCAGTTATTTTACAGGTCATTTCCTTTAAAACGACGGGAAGACGAATTTTTAGAATGAGTCCGCTGCATCATCATTATGAATTAGTTGGTTGGTCAGAGTGGAGAGTTGTGGTTACTTTCTGGTCAGTCGGTTTGTTATTTGCAATACTAGGAATCTATATCGAGGTGTGGTTATAGTGAAAACAATTGAACAATATCGGCATAAAAAAATATTAGTGTTAGGTTTGGCCAAAAGCGGGGTAAGTGCTGCCTCACTTCTACATAAGCTTGGTGCGTTTGTTACAGTTAATGATAAAAAGCCATTCCCAGAAAACCCAGAGGCTCAAGGGTTACTTGAACAGGGGATTAAAGTTATTTGTGGAAGCCACCCGATTGAATTATTGGATGAAGGGTTTGAGTTAATTGTCAAAAACCCGGGTATTCCCTATCACAATCCAATGATTGTCGGTGCATTGGAAAGAGAAATTCCTGTGCTCACGGAAGTGGAACTGGCTTACCAAATATCTGAAGCACCCTTCATTGGAATTACTGGTACAAATGGTAAAACAACCACGACAACGCTGATTTTTGAAATGTTAAACACTGGTGAAAAACAACCGTTAATTGCCGGAAATATTGGCATGGTTGCTTCAGGTGTCGCTCAAGAAGCAACGGTTGATCATACCATTGTCATTGAATTGTCCTCGTTTCAATTGATGGGGATTGATTTGTTTCGACCACGTATTGCCATAATAACCAATTTATATGATGCTCATCTTGATTATCATGGTTCTAGGACGGAATATGCCCAAGCAAAGGCAAATATCACTAAAAATCAAACCGAAGCTGATTATTTCATCGTTAATGGGGATCAACAGGAACTCATTGATATTGCAGGAAAATCGAAAGCAAAAGTCATTCTTTTCTCGACTACAAAGGATTTGGGAGAAGGCGCTTTTATTCGGGATGGTTGGGTTTTATGGAATCATGAGCAGGTTGTGAAATTAGAAGATATCGTCTTACCAGGAGTTCATAATTTAGAAAATATTTTATCGGCGGTAGCGGCTGCAAAGCTTTCTGGAGTTGATAATGAGTCTATTATTAAAGTGCTAAGCACCTTCAAGGGTGTCAAACATCGTTTGCAGTATATTGACCAAATCGCCGATCGGAAATTTTATAATGATTCAAAAGCTACGAATATTTTAGCAACGTCGAAAGCTTTGGCAGCTTTTCAAACGCCTATTGTGCTGCTTGCTGGTGGTTTAGATAGAGGTAATAGCTTTGACGAACTCATTCCTTTTTTAAAAAATGTCAAGACATTAGTTACATTTGGACAAACGGCACCTAAGCTAGAAGAAGCTGCCGTGCTCGCAGGAATAAAAACAATAAAACGAGTCGATAATGTTGAAAAAGCGGTTCCTGAGGCGTTTCAACTTTCCGAGGCTGGAGATGTAATTTTGCTTTCACCTGCCTGTGCAAGTTGGGACCAACATAAAACTTTTGAAGAAAGGGGAGACATTTTTATAGAGGCAGTGCATAAGCTTAAGTAAGGGCTTGTCTCTATAATGTTCAGCATCTCCCTTATCTTTTAAGTGATAGCTGATGGTCAGGCTCAATACTGCTACATGAGGTGTGTTGCATTTGCCATCAAAAAAAACGACTCCGGATTTAATATTAATGATTGTAACATTTACATTACTCGCAGTAGGTTTAATCATGGTGTACAGTGCAAGTGCTGTTTGGGCTGATTTTAAATTTGAGGGTGATTCTTTTTTCTTTGCTAAAAGACAGCTTCTTTTTGCATGTGTCGGTATTTTTGCGATGTTTTTCATAATGAACATCGATTACTGGACATGGCGGACTTGGTCGAAGACATTGGTGATCGTATGTTTCGTGTTACTTGTTCTTGTACTAATTCCTGGTGTCGGAAACGTTCGGAATGGTTCTAGGAGCTGGATTGGCGTTGGAGCCTTTTCGATTCAACCATCGGAATTTATGAAGCTAGCGATGATAGCCTTTCTGGCAAAATACCTGACGGAACGACAAAAGTTAATTACCTCTTTTAAAAAGGGACTTGTTCCATCATTAGCACTTGTATTTTCGGCATTTGCGATGATTATGCTTCAACCAGATTTAGGAACAGGAACAGTAATGGTTGGTACTTGTGTGGTCATGATTTTCATTGCAGGTGCTAGAATTAGCCACTTTGTTGGTTTAGGTATGATTGGAGTAGTTGGTTTTATCGGGTTAATTATCTCGGCACCCTACCGGATTAAAAGGATTACCTCCTTTTTAGACCCGTGGCAGGACCCGCTAGGTAGTGGGTTTCAAATTATTCAATCATTGTATGCAATTGGTCCCGGTGGGTTATTTGGACTTGGACTGGGGCAAAGTCGTCAGAAGTTTTTTTACTTACCTGAGCCACAGACTGATTTTATTTTTGCAATATTAGCTGAAGAACTCGGATTTATTGGTGGATCTTTTGTGTTACTTTTGTTTGCCTTATTATTGTGGCGAGGAATTCGAATTGCTTTAGGCGCACCTGATTTATATGGTAGTTTTTTGGCGGTTGGAATCATTGCCATGATCGCTATCCAAGTAATGATTAATGTAGGTGTTGTAACCGGTTTGATGCCTGTAACAGGGATTACATTACCGTTTTTAAGCTATGGAGGATCATCGCTGACCTTGATGCTGATGGCCGTTGGCGTCCTCTTAAATATAAGTCGATATGCCAGACTCTAAGAAACCCTGTTGAACAGGGTTTCTTTGTTGTACTTATAGGGTTCCAGCGAAAATAGAATATTTAACCAACAAAAAGCCAACAGTATTGGCGTATTATTTTTTAAGGAAAATGTTCTAAAAAGTCTTACCAAGGATTTCCTTTTAGCTAGCTTTTTAGTAAAATTGACTAGAAGTAGAAATAGCTAATAAATAATCATAAATAAAACAGGTTGGTTTCGTAAAGATTGTTGTTAAAATCTTAAACCCGATTTTAACTAGGTAACATCTAATTTGTAGCTTAAAAGTAAATTTGCAAGCCCTTTTCTCATAAATGTTGGCTGTTTTATTGTCTAAACACTTCATTTTCATCTTAAAAAGCAACAAAGTTTGAGAAAAGAGCTAAAAACAGGCTTCTTCTAGAGGTGGAAAAATGAGAATAGTTGTCAGTGGTGGGGGAACGGGTGGACATATTTACCCTGCGTTAGCCTTAATAAGAGAAATAAATCAGGATGTGGACCAAGCTCAATTTTTATACATTGGTACCGAAAATGGGCTTGAAAGCAAGCTAGTTGGTCGCGAAAATATTCCGTTTAAATCCATTTATATTACAGGTTTTAAACGAAAATTTTCTTTGGATAATTTTAAAACCATCTATCGGTTTATTAAGGGTGTAAAAGATAGCAAGAGGATGCTTAAGGAATTCAAGCCAGATGCTGTGATTGGAACAGGAGGATATGTATGTGGTCCAGTGGTATATGCTGCTGCGAAGCTAGGTATTCCGACTATTATTCATGAACAAAACAGCGTACCTGGATTAACAAACAAGTTTTTAAGTCGCTACGTTGATCGGATTGCCGTCTGTTTTGAAGAAGCCAAACAATATTTTCCTACTGAAAAAGTTGTGATGACTGGAAATCCACGTGCTTCTGAGGTGGTAAATCAGGACGGAGCAAAAGGAAAGCGCTCGGTGGGCTTAAATCCTAATGTCCCAGCTGTTTTGATATTCGGAGGGAGTCGAGGGGCCAGACCGATAAATGAAGCGGTACTAAAGTCTTTAGTTCAAATTAGTGAAAAGCCGTATCAGGTCCTATATGTTACCGGTGATGTTCATTATGATGAAGTGAAAACCGAAGTGGAGATACTGGGAAATCCTGAAAATGTGATCATCAAACCGTTTATTCATAATATGCCAGAAGTATTAGCGGGAATCGATTTAACTGTATCACGTGCAGGAGCGACAACACTAGCTGAGCTTACGGCTCTAGGAATTCCAAGCATCTTGATTCCTAGTCCATATGTAACAAATAATCATCAAGAAAAAAATGCCCGAGCACTAAGTGATCATGGGGCCGCCGAACTTGTTTTAGAATCAGAGTTAAATTCGGCAAAGTTAATCGAAAAAATTGATAGTATCCTCATGCAACCGCAAAAGTTAATGAAAATGGGAGTGGCTGCCAAAAGGTTAGGTGTCCCAGACGCTGCTCAAAGATTGTTAAATGTGATAAAGGAAATAAAGAAGTAGCAGAAAATGTAGCCCAGTATCCCTTTGTGGCATAAACTAATATAGACCTAACCTAATGATGGAAAGGGAGGTAATTATGAACGACTTCATTGATAAGTTGAATGCTTTACAGGTTGGAAAGGTAAAGGAAAATGAGCCATTAGCCAATCATACAACTATGAAAATAGGTGGTCCTGCTGAAATCTTCGTTGAGCCATCTAGTATTGATAATTTACAAAATACATTGGAATTAATTCTTGATAATAAACAGAAATGGCGAGCTATTGGCAGAGGATCGAATATGCTTGTGTCCGATCAGGGGATAAACGGTGTCGTAATAAAACTAGGGGCTGGTCTCGACCAGTTAGAGGTTAATGGTAACGAAGTAAGAGTAGGAGCAGGCTTTTCGTTAATAAGTCTGGCAACGATTATTAGCAAAAGGGGGCTAACTGGATTAGAATTCGCTGCTGGAATTCCTGGTTCAGTGGGCGGTGCTGTATATATGAATGCCGGAGCACATGGATCTGATATATCCCGAATCTTAAAGAAAGCGAGAATCTTATTTTCTGATGGCACGTTTGAATGGCTTGAGAATCAGGAAATGGAGTTTTCTTATCGTACTTCAGTATTACAAAAAAAACGACCGGGCATTGTTGTGGAAGTAGTGTTTCAGTTAGCCCAAGGTGAGCGAGATTCCATTGTAGCTGAAATGCAAAAATATAAAGATTACCGCCGCAAAACTCAGCCATGGAATTTCCCTTGTGCGGGAAGTATATTTAGGAACCCACTCCCTAATTATGCCGGAAAATTGATAGAATCTGCAGGGCTAAAAGGTTATTCAGTAGGTGGTGCAAAGGTTTCGGAAATGCATGGGAATTTTATTGTCAATCATAATAATGCTACAGCTTGTGATGTCTTAAATTTAATCCAATATATAAAAGATACTATTTTGGAAAAATATCAAATAGTGATGGAGACTGAAGTAGAAATTATTGGTGGCAATACTGAGAAATAACTAGAAATAACAGGAAAAATGACGAGAAATAATTCTTTATGACACCTTGGATATGCTATAATATTTGAATAGGACATGGTTGTGTTTACGCTGATAACGGCATGTTTTATTGTGCCGTTGTTTCACTTTGTCTTTGAGATGTACGAAACATTTGTTCTTATTTTTGTTATTTAGGAATCTTTAGACTCTAAACAGGCGCTTGCGCTTTTCTAAATAATCAGTCAGCTTAAGAGGTGAGGTAAGTGGAAAAAGGGAAAATTGTCTCCCTTGAGGATCGAATTCCAAAGTTAAAACAGCAAAGAAGGAGAAAAGCGAATAAAAGATTAGTAATATTGTTGTTTTTTTTCTTTTTATTAATGAGCTGTATTATCTACTTTCAATCGCCCTTGAGTCGTGTGAAAAATATTTCTGTTATAGGAAACGAACTATATTCAGCTGAACTAATAAAAAAAACCAGTGACCTGACAAAGGAAACTAATATTTGGAAGGTAAATGAAGATCAAGTAGCGAAAAATCTTTTGAAATTACCAGAACTTAAAAAGGTGACGGTTAATGTGAAATTTCCTAACGTGGTTACCATAGATGTAATAGAGTATAAGCGAATCGCTTATATGAGTAAGGAAAACAGTTTTTCAGGAGTGCTGGAAAACGGAAAAATACTACCGGAAATGAGTTCCGGAGTTATGCCCGTAAATGCTCCAATCTTAATCGGTTTTACTAAAGGGAAAATTTTAACTGAAATGGTAAAAGCTTTAGGAGAATTACCCAATGGAATCGCCAACTCTATTTCAGAGATTCATTATTCCCCCACAACAACTGATGAATTCAGCATTACTTTATATATGAATGATGGATTTGAGGTCTTAGCTTCTTTAAGGAGCTTCTCAAAAAAAATGGCCCATTATCCTTCGATTATAAGCCAATTAAACGAAGATGAAAAAGGAATAATCGACTTACAAGTTGGTTCATACTTCAAAGCATATGATCAGGAAGGAGATGAACAAGTTGAAGATGAAGGTGAAGGGTAAACATGTTATCCTTTCATTGGTTAGTTTAGTATTAGGGTTTATGATTTCCTTCTCCTATCAAAGAACACTATCTGAGGCTGGACAGTCGAAAATAACCGACAAGCAATGGCAAACAAATCTGGATTTAAGAAACAATTTAATTCATCAAGAGGAAATTAACCGTGATTTGCAAAAGGAATTAAACCAAAAGCAACAACAAATTCTTGAAATAGAAAAAGAATTATCGTCAGAAGCCCAAGTGTTTTATAATTTGGCAGAAGACACTGAAAAATATCGGATGTACCTTGGAAAAGTTAAGGTAAAGGGAAAAGGGATTGAAGTTACCTTAGCAGACGGTGAGTATGATCCTAAAGAGGAAAATATCAATAATTATCTCGTTCATGAACAGCATGTTTTTAAGCTATTAAATGAATTATATATATCAGGCGCACAAGCGATTGCTATAAATGGTCAAAGACTGTCAGCAAGATCCTATATTTTTTGCAACGGTCCAGTTATTACAATTGATGGAAATCAGCATCCGGCACCATTTGTAATTTCGGCAATTGGTAATCAGGATGTACTGAGTTCAGCGTTGAATTTAACCGGTGGTGTAAAAGACCAGCTGGTAAATGACAATATATCTGTCAAAATTGAAACAAAAGAAAGTATTGTTCTTAACGCGATTCTTGGTAGTTAATCAATTAAAGTTTTACTGAATAACACTTTTTGGTAAAGTGTCCACATTTTTATAAATATGGAAAGCAAGGTGGAAAACGTGGACAAGAAGTATGTGAATTTTACCGCGATTGCCATAGTAATCGGTCTTATGCTGGCAATTCAATTTCAAACCGTTCAGGAGCCGATTGTCAGAGATACTCGTGACACTTGGCAGCTTCGAGAGGACTATTTGAAGGAAAAGGAGATTCATTCTAAGCTCCTAAAGGAGATACGGGCCAATGAAGAAATTTTGGCCAAATATGAAACAGAGCGGCAACAAAGCAAAGAGCAAGTTTTACGAGAAACCTTAGATGAATTGAAAATGCAAGCTGGATTAACTGAGATCACAGGACCAGGGATTGTCCTGTCAATTGAACCTGCATTTGAAGAAATATTATTAGGACAACCCGCTCCGACAATATCTCCTGATTTGCTGAAAAGGCTTATCAATGAGTTAAATATGTCAAATGCATTATACATATCTATCGATGGTCAAAGGCTTATAAATACTACTGTCATTCGCGACATTAATGACGTAACTAAAATTGATGGACATTCTTTAAATGATCTTCCTATTGAAATAAGAGTGGTTGTTGAAAATATGAAATTGGCTGAAAAAATATATAATGTAATGTTAGCTTCAAAATCAGCTGAGGAATTATATCGCTTTGACAGCTTAAGAGTAACTATTTCAAAACCATCTCCAAATGTTGAGATTCCTGCATATCAAAATACAATTCGGGTTCAGAATATCGAGCCAGTGGAATCTAAAAAAGGAGGCAGTTAAATCATGTGGCTTCCCCTACTAGGGCTAGTCATCGGGGTAATACTAGGATTACTAACTGATTTTAAGATTCCTGATGAATACTCAAATTACCTATCAATTGCGGTACTCGCAGCGCTTGATACACTCTTCGGTGGAATCAGGGCACATTTGCAAAATATTTATGATGAAAAAGTATTTGTGTCGGGATTTTTTTTCAATATTATCTTGGCGGCAAGTTTAGCTTTTCTAGGTGTACATCTTGGTGTAGACTTATATTTAGCAGCAGTTTTTGCCTTTGGAGTACGGCTATTTCAGAATATTGCGGTAATTCGCCGGATATTATTGTCAAAATGGTCAAGTAATAAGGAAAAATTAGAAAAAATTGATAGATAAAAAAGGGAATAATATAGTTGTGACGAATAATTCTTAATAGATAATGTGTTTTTTACGAAAATTGTTGTTCCTATACAGAATTAACTTGCGAAGGAGGTGCCAATGAATGAACAGCAATGAAATATATGTAAGTCTTGACATCGGTACATCCAGTGTAAAGGTTATCATTGGTGAAATGGTCAATGACTCCTTAAATATTATAGGTGTTGGCAATGTGAAGTCCGAAGGATTAAGAAAGGGCTCCATTGTGGATATAGATGATACCGTTCATTCAATAAAACGGGCAATTGAACAAGCGGAACGTATGATTGGTATGGAAATTAGACAGGTGATTGTAGGTGTTACAGGTAATCATGTTTCCCTACAAGATTGTCATGGAGTAGTCGCTGTATCAAGTGATAATCGTGAAATTTCTGACGAAGACGTTGCACGTGTCATTGAGGCAGCACAGGTTGTGTCAATTCCCCCTGAAAAGGAAATCATTGATGTAATTCCAAAACAATTCATTGTAGATGGGTTAGATGAAATTACCGACCCACGTGGAATGATTGGGGTTCGTCTCGAAATGGAAGGGACCATCATCACCGGCTCCAAGACCATCCTACATAACACTCTCCGTTGCGTAGAACGAGCAGGATTAGAAATAATGGAAATTACATTACAACCTTTGGCGACAGGGTCCTTTGCTTTATCTAAGGATGAAAAAAGTCTCGGAGTGGCTCTTGTTGATATTGGTGGTGGTTCAACAACAATCGCTATTTTTGAAAACGGTGATTTACAAGCAACAAGTGCTCTACCTGTTGGTGGTGATCATGTTACAAAGGATATTTCGGTAGGTTTACGAACTTCAACAGAGGATGCTGAAAAAATCAAAGTAAAGTATGGACATGCTTTTTATGATCATGCATCTGAAGAAGAAGTATTCAGCGTTCCAACCATTGGTAGTGATAAACATCAACAATTTAATCAACTTGAGATTGCTGATATTATTGAAGCCAGAATGGAAGAAATTTTTGAACTTATCCAAGCCGAAATTAAACGGTTAGGGTTTCGTGACATACCTAGTGGCATCGTCCTAACCGGGGGTGTTGCTAATATGCAAGGAGTATTAGAACTGGCACAATTTATTTTTCAAAACCGGGTAAGAATAGCCATCCCGGATTATATTGGTGTTAGGGAACCACAATATACAACTGCAGTCGGATTAATAAAATTCGCCTATAAGAGTGCTAGATTAAAAGGGAAAAAAGATGACTATTATTCATCTCCTGTACACGAAATGAAGGAAAAACGTGTTCAAAAACAGCCGCAACCTAAAGCAAAACCGGAAAAACAGCAAGAAGAAAAAATGACAACAAAGATGAAAAAGTTCCTAAATAACTTTTTCGAATAAGCAGCTATCAGGAATCTTGCGAATTAGGAGGATATGTCATGTTAGAGTTTGATACTAATTTAGAACAATTAGCTACAATAAAAGTCATCGGCGTTGGTGGCGGCGGAAATAATGCTGTAAATAGAATGATTGAGCATGGGGTCCAAGGTGTTGACTTTATTGCCGTTAACACAGATGCTCAAGCTTTAAACTTATCTAAAGCTGAAATAAGAATGCAAATAGGTGCTAAATTAACTCGTGGACTTGGAGCTGGAGCAAATCCTGAGGTTGGGAAAAAGGCTGCAGAAGAAAGCCGTGAACAAATTGAAGAAGCATTAAAAGGCGCAGATATGGTCTTTGTTACTGCAGGTATGGGTGGTGGTACCGGAACAGGTGCAGCACCGGTAATCGCTCAAATTGCCCGCGAATTAGGGGCGTTAACAGTTGGTGTAGTTACGCGTCCATTCACCTTTGAAGGTAAAAAACGAGCGGGTCAAGCAGCTGGTGGTATTTCTGGAATGAAAGAAGCAGTTGATACCTTAATCGTTATTCCAAATGATCGTCTACTTGAAATAGTTGATAAGAGTACACCGATGCTTGAGGCATTCCGGGAAGCAGATAATGTTCTTCGCCAAGGTGTTCAGGGTATTTCCGATTTAATCGCAGTTCCAGGATTAATTAACTTGGACTTTGCTGATGTTAAAACGATCATGTCTGATAAAGGCTCAGCTCTTATGGGAATTGGTGTGGCAGCTGGAGAGAATCGTGCGGCAGAAGCTGCTAAAAAGGCGATTTCATCTCCATTATTGGAAACTTCCATCGATGGTGCTCAAGGAGTTCTGATGAACATTACCGGTGGTTCGAACTTAAGTCTATATGAAGTTCAAGAAGCTGCTGATATTGTTGCTACAGCATCAGATCAAGAAGTAAATATGATCTTTGGATCTGTTATTAATGAAAATTTAAAAGATGAAATTGTGGTTACAGTCATTGCAACTGGTTTTTCTGAGGAAGTTGTTCAGCAAAAAAATGTGCGTCCATCTTTCGGTCAAAAACCTAATCCTAATCCAACAAAGCGCGAACCGAAACGTGAAGAAACACAACAGGAACCAATGAGAGCAACACCATCACCACAATCGTCTGATGATACATTAGACATTCCAACCTTCTTACGTAACCGTAATAGAAGAAGATAAACCGAAAAGCGGAAGCGGCTGGGCAGGGGCGACAAGCATAAGACGAGCTGGCCTAAAGGTCGGTCTTTGACCTTTTGGACGGATTGGCTTATGACCTCGAGCCCCTAGCCGCTGTAGCTAGACAAAACCGAAAAGCGGAAGCGGCTGGGCAGAAACGCTAACACTTATTAAAAATACTTTTAAAAACATGGCTTTCTTTGGAGCCATGTTTTTTTATACCCTTTTATGGCCTTACCAAACCGCAATTTAATTCAGGATTAAATTATGACAAAAACCGAATGTAATAGTGAAAACTTCCCCTTTTTTATGTCCACGAAGTGACATACTTCTATCCTCATAAACGGTATACTTTTCCCTAACAGAATGATTGCAAGTATAAGAAATCTAATTTTCTTAAATGGCGAAGAGAGGTTTAGAGATTGGAAAACGGTCAAAAGGGGGGAACAAAGTGGCCGTCTATCTTGATGTTATTTGGGCATTAAATTTTTTATTTGATACTCTCCTCCTATACTTAACTGCAATTATCTTGAAAAGACAAATTGTAAAATGGCGATTAATTTTAGGTGGGTTACTTGGTTCTATCATTATACTTTTAGCTATTACTCCATTTCATACCTACTCCAGCCATCCTTTAACAAAATTACTATTTTCAATCTTAATGGTGTTAATAGCTTACGGTTACAAAAAATTCCGCTTCTTCGTAACCGGATTAATGACCTTTTACTTAACCACTTTTTTAGTGGGTGGGACCTTAATTGGGACTCATTATTTTGTGAAATTCGATTTAGAATTATCGTCTTCGGTCATGGTTGCAAGTGTAAAAGGATTTGGCGATCCGATTAGTTGGTTATTCGTTATGTTGGGATTCCCACTTGCTTGGCATTTCACGAAATCAAACTTCGATAAAATTGAGACAGTTAAAATTCAATACGACCAAATAGTCAATGTAACCATCGTTTTAGATGAAACCACAATTCAATGCAAAGGTTTAGTTGATAGTGGAAACCTGCTGTTTGATCCGATTTCCAAATCACCCGTAATGTTTGTATCAGTTAACAAGATGTTAGATGAATTACCTTCGCCGATTCTAAAGCTTGCTAACAATCCCGAAGCTATTCTATTTGGAAACGAATCAGTTCCAGAGAATATCGAAGGCAAAATGAGGATTATTCCATGCAAGGTGGTTGGAAAAGAGCAGCAATTGATTATCGCAATAAAGCCTGATCATATTATTATTGAGCGTGAGAATGAAAGGATGACTATTACAAAGGGTTTAATATCTTTTACCTTGCAGGAGCTGTCAGGAGAAGATTCATTTCAATGTATCGTCCATCCAAAGATGCTAGCTGGCTCAATTGCGACATCTACGGCGAAAGTTAGTTAACTAATAATACTATACTCAGGAAACTAAATTTTAGAAGGAGGTAATGTATTGAACAAACTCAAACTTCGCTTAGCCTACTATTGGTATAAATTATTAATGAAACTTGGACTTAAAACGGACGAAATTTATTATATTGGCGGAAGTGAAGCATTACCACCACCACTAACCAAAGAAGAAGAAGAAGTTCTTCTTAAAAAGCTACCAAATGGAGATAAAACAGCTAGATCCATGTTAATTGAGAGAAATCTCCGACTCGTAGTATATATTGCCCGGAAATTTGAAAATACGGGAATAAATATTGAGGATTTAATTAGTATTGGAACGATTGGATTGATTAAAGCAGTAAACACTTTTAATCCAGAAAAGAAGATTAAATTAGCGACATATGCTTCAAGGTGTATAGAAAATGAAATCCTTATGTATCTGAGAAGGAATAATAAAATTCGCTCAGAGGTGTCATTTGATGAACCGTTAAACATCGATTGGGATGGGAATGAGCTTCTATTATCTGATGTTTTGGGAACAGAAGATGATATTATCACGAAAAATTTAGAAGCAAATGTTGATCGGAAGCTGTTATTAAATGCCTTACATCAATTGTCTGATCGAGAAAAACAAATTATGGAATTGCGTTTTGGACTTGGTAGTGGTGAAGAGAAAACGCAAAAGGATGTCGCTGATCTATTGGGTATTTCACAGTCATATATTTCTCGGTTAGAAAAACGAATAATAAAGAGATTACGAAAAGAGTTTAATAAAATGGTTTAATGGCCATAGAATATATATTACCTCAATTCCCCTCAACGGGATTGGGGTGTTTTTTTTGGAAAATTCAATGGAATTTTCCAAGTCTAAAAAAATATTTTTGTCACTTTCTCCCTATTGTCTGATGGATTTTGCTTGTTTTTTTATTATTTTTGAAAAATATCGAAGTGCATATTTTTCCTTCTCAAGGAGATACTGAATTTTGTACAGCAACTCCTATGAGGAGGGAAATGGATTGACTCGAAACAAGGTTGAAATTTGCGGGGTAGACACATCAAAGCTTCCAGTTTTAAAGAATGAGGAAATGAGAGAGCTCTTCAGGCAAATGCATAAGGGAGATCTTACTGCACGGGAAAAACTCGTTAATGGTAATTTGCGCTTAGTATTGAGCGTCATACAACGATTTAATAACCGTGGTGAGTTTGTGGACGACCTGTTCCAGGTTGGCTGTATCGGACTTATGAAATCTATTGATAATTTTGATTTAGGTCAAAACGTGAAGTTTTCCACGTATGCTGTTCCCATGATTATCGGAGAAATTCGCCGTTACTTAAGGGATAATAATCCTATCCGGGTTTCAAGATCCTTAAGAGATATTGCGTATAAAGCTCTTCAGGTAAGAGAAAGATTAATGAGCGAAACTTCTCGAGAGCCTACAGCAGAGGAAATTGCTAAAGTCCTGGAAGTGCCTCATGAAGAGATTGTTTTTGCTTTAGATGCCATCCAAGACCCGGTTTCTTTGTTTGAACCGATTTATAATGATGGAGGCGATCCAATTTTCGTAATGGATCAATTAAGTGACGAACGCAATAAAGATACCCAATGGATTGAAGAAATTTCCTTAAAAGAAGGTATGAGGAGATTAAATGAGCGTGAAAAATTGATTTTACGGAAGCGATTCTTTCAAGGTAAAACGCAAATGGAGGTTGCTGAGGAAATTGGCATCTCCCAAGCTCAAGTGTCTCGATTAGAAAAAGCTGCGATAAAACAGATGAATAAAAATATTCAAAGCTAAAGCTGCCAACTGGCAGCTTTAGCTTTGAATATTTTTGGAAACTAAACATCTTTTTATAATTTACTATCATATACTTCATTAGAATGCAACGAGAGGTGAAGAGGATGGTAAAAATATCAGACTTTCAAATTAAAGATGTTGTAAATGTTTTCGACGGAAAAAGACTGGGGAATGTTGGTGATATAGATATCAATCTACAAACTGGTAAAATTGATGCAGTAGTTGTTGGAGGTACAGGTAAAGTTTTAGGATTGTTTGGAAAGGAAGATAATATAGTTATACCTTGGAAAAATATCCTGAAAATTGGAGAGGATGTTATTTTAGTCCGTTATAAAGATCCGGAGGATGGTCATTATCTGGACACCGAGCCCAAGTAATAGGATTAATTTACTGTGAGCCTATGGTGCAATGTGGTAAACTATAGGAAAATGTAATGAGGGATTGGTATATGGAGCCGTTTGTCCAAAAAGATAAATCATATTATTTGATTCCTGAATGGGAAGCTAAATATCCAAATGTGATTGCCGGTTTTACAACAAAACATGGGGGTTTCAGCTCGGACTCGTTTGAATCATTAAATATGGGCTTCCATGTTGATGACCGCAAAAATAGCGTTTGTCAAAATCGCCTTATTTTATCCGAAAAGCTCAAATTCCCTTTAGAACAATGGGTTGGTGCTGAACAAACGCATGAAACTAAGATTCGAAAGGTAAATAAGAGTGATAAGGGAAAAGGTTCGCATGACTATGGGGATTCTTTTAAACAAACCGATGGCTTCTATACTTCCGAATCAGGTCTTCTGTTAACGCTCTGTTTTGCCGATTGTGTTCCGCTCTATTTTATTGCACCGCAACAACGAATCATCGGTGCAGCACATGCTGGCTGGCGGGGAACAGTCGCTGGAATTGGCAGAGAAATGATTTCTTGTTTGAGTGCTGAGGGAGTAAAACCTAGTGAAGTACATGTTGCCATCGGACCTTCTATTTGTGAAAAATGTTATGTAGTTGACGATTATGTAGTATCGCATCTGCAAAATAAGGTAGAAGATGTTACTAAAAACACTTATAATTTAATAGACAAGAATCAATACCAATTAAATCTGCCTAAGCTTAATAAACAAATACTAATGGATGCAGGGGTCCTAGAAGAAAATATTATGAGTACTAATTTATGTACTAGCTGTAATCATGAACTGTTTTTTTCACATCGAAAGGATCAGGGAACAACAGGTAGAATGATAAGCTTTATTGGATGGAAGGAGGCTTAATAAACGCGAAATGAGTGTTTCAGCAAATTATGAAATAATAAACCAACAAATAAATGCAGCATGCGAAAAATCCGGTCGAAACCGAGCAGAAGTAAAGGTCATTGCAGTTACAAAATATGTAAGCGTTGCCCGAGCTAAAGAGGCATTAGACGCTGGTATACATCATCTAGGCGAAAATCGCGATGAAGGCCTTTTAGAAAAGTGGAGTGTTTTAGCGGACAAGCCATCATGGCATTTTATTGGATCATTACAAACACGTAAAGTTAAGAACATAATTGATAAAGTTGATTTCATCCACTCGGTAGACCGGTTATCATTGGCAGCTGAAATTAACAAACGGGCAACCCGAACTATGAACTGTTTTATTCAAGTGAATGTCTCAGGCGAAGCTTCAAAGCATGGATTAGAGCCTGATCAAGTGGGAGAGTTTATTGATCAGCTAAAAGACCTCTCAAATATTAGAATCGTTGGTTTAATGACGATGGCGCCAAATATTAAAGATGAAACCGAGTTGCGAGATTGCTTCCGTAAACTTCGGGAGCTAAGGGATAAGATAGCAGGCTTAAACTTGGAATTTGCTCCATGTACAGAGCTATCGATGGGAATGTCAAATGATTTTGCAATTGCTGTTGAAGAAGGTGCAACAATGGTGCGGATTGGCACTGCGTTAGTGGGAGAAGAAGTAGAGGAGGCACATCATGAGTATTAAGACGAAGTTAAAAACCTTCTTTTTCTTAGACGAAGATGAATATGAGACCTCAGATAGTTATGTCCCTGAGGAAACCGTAAAATCACCAAAATCGTTTCCTGCGAAACAAAATGTAGTGAGTCTTCAAAGCGTTCAACAAGCTGCAAAACTTGTTTTGTGTGAACCACGTCAATATTCAGAAGCACAAGAAATTGCAGATCATCTGAAAAATCGCCGCTCGATTGTGGTGAATTTGCAACGCAGCGATCCTGGGCAAGCTCGCCAGATTGTAGATTTTTTAAGTGGTACTGTATACGCCCTTGGTGGTGAGATCCAAAAAGTTGGTATCGATATTTTCGTATGTACCCCCGATAATGTGGAGGTTAGTGGGAATATTTCAGAATTACTTCAAGAACATGATCTTCAAGACAAGAGGTGGTAATGTAAAATGGATATGTTATTAGGAATTATCGTACAGGTTATTCAAATTTACTCGTGGGCATTGATTATTTATATTTTAATGTCTTGGTTTCCTAATGCTCGTGAATCATCTGTTGGTCGGTTCCTCGTTAGTATTTGTGAACCTTATTTAGAACCATTTCGTAAGATTATTCCACCGCTTGGTATGATTGATATCTCACCAATTGTGGCAATTATGGTTCTTAGATTTGCGACAGACGGAATAATTCAAATTTTTGGCTGGATAGCCTAATTTGGATGAAGAAGGCTCATTATTGGGTCTTTTCTTTTTCTATGAAAAGTTAGTGATAGAGAGGTAACACAATAGATGGATGTATATCAGCATTTTCGACCAGAGGAACGCGATTTTATTGACCAAATTGTCGATTGGAAATCTTATGTTGAGAATACCTATGCTGAAAAACTTACGGACTTTTTGGACCCGAGAGAACAACAAATTGTTAAGACGATTATGGGTGAACATGGTGATGTCAGGGTTGCTTTTTTTGGCGGAATCGAGAATGCCGAAAGAAAAAGAGCACTTTTGTTTCCAGATTATTACCAGGAAACAAAGCGCGATTATTTAGTTTCTTTATTTGAAGTTCACTATCCTAGTAAATTTGTGACAATTGAGCACCGCCATGTTTTAGGGAGTTTAATGTCACTTGGTTTAAAAAGAGGTAAGTTCGGAGATATCCTTTACAATGATTCAACAGTTCAGTTTTTTGCAGCTGATGAAATTGCCAATTATCTGAGGCAAGAACTGCAGTCGATTGGGAAGGCAAAGGTTAGGATT
Source organism: uncultured Bacillus sp. (assembly GCA_937894355.1). GTDB lineage: Bacteria > Bacillota > Bacilli > Bacillales > Cytobacillaceae > Bacillus_BU. Next base: position 9,063 of record CALCRD010000016.1, on the reverse strand, counting down.
GAGGAAATACCTTTTGAACAGGCGATTACAGTACAAGAATCTTGGCAAGAAGTATCGATTACAGCTTCATCACTGCGCTTGGATACAATTATATCAACTTTTTACCATATTTCTAGACAAAAAGCCCAAGTATTAATTGGGCAAGGATTAGCAAAGGTAAACTGGACTGTGATTGAGAACTCCTCTTTTGAATGTCATGAAGGTGACACAATATCCGTTAGAGGGTATAACCGGGTGAAGATTGTGTCAATTGAAGGAAAAACAAAAAAGGACAAATGGCGAATATTAGCGAACTCACAAAAATAATTTAGTGTTTGTGCAGGATTTTTTAGGACGTTGTCGAATAAATTCTTATACATACCAGTCTTGATTTGGAGGTGGCGTCATGCCGTTAACACCATTAGATATTCACAATAAAGAGTTTAGTAAAGGATTCCGAGGCTATGATGAAGATGAAGTTAATGAATTTCTTGATCAAGTAATAAAAGATTATGAACTACTGATTCGTGAAAGAAAAGAATTAGAGGAAAAATTGAATGGGCAGACTGAAAGACTTGGCCATTTCGCACATATTGAAGAAACCTTAAATAAGTCAATTGTGATTGCTCAAGAAGCAGGGGAAGAAGTCAAACGCAGTGCTTCTAAGGAAGCAAAGTTGATTATTAAAGAAGCAGAAAAAAATGCTGACCGAATTGTGAACGAAGCCCTTTCAAAAGCTAGAAAAATTGCTTTTGAAATTGAAGATTTAAAGAAACAATCAAAAGTTTTCCGGACACGCTTTAAAATGCTTATTGAAGCCCAACTGGATTTATTAAATAATAATGATTGGGACCATTTGCTTGAGTATGAGTTGGATGCCGCTGAAATAAAAGCAGTAGAAGAAGATTCCCTTCGCTAACTTGACGAAGCAAAAATCTTCGCATATAATGACTAACAAAGTTAATCGAAATTTTAGACGATGACAGGGACAGTACGTTTTTATATAAAGCTTTTTAAGCGACCTAGGGACGGTGTGAGCCTAGGAAAGCCAAAAATCGGAAAATCACCCTTGAGTTCCAAGTTGAACGACCTTTGCTTTCGGTCAAGTAAACATTGGCGTGTATTCACGTTACGAATACTAGAGGGCAATTCACTTTTAGTGAATTGTCAATTAGGGTGGTACCGCGGGAACCTTCTCGTCCCTTTTTGGGATGAGAAGGTTTTTTTGCGTTCTTTTTCAAGACGCCCTGTCAATGATAAAGGTTGATTTTGAACACATTGTTGATTGGAGCGGAAGACACGCAGACTCCTGCAGGAGCACGAGCTGAGTGAGACTCCGAAGGAAGGAACGACCGAAGGAGGCTCACGGGTGAGCCTGCGGAAAGCGGAGTGTCTGGAGCGGAAATCAACAGCCAAGTTAACACAGCTTTTTAAAAACAAACTGTTTTCCCTAAAAATTCGATACCAAACAAAATAATAGATAATTTTTCCATAGGAGGAAAAGAAATGGATTATAAAGATACATTATTAATGCCTAAAACTGAATTCCCGATGCGCGGAAATCTCCCGAAACGCGAACCAGAAATGCAAGAAAAATGGGGACAAATGGATATTTATCGGCAAGTACAAGCTAGAACAAAAGACCTTCCAATGTTTGTTTTACATGATGGACCTCCATATGCCAATGGAGATATTCATATTGGGCATGCATTAAACAAAATCCTCAAAGATTTCATCGTCCGCTATAAATCCATGAGTGGTTTCAATGCACCATATGTGCCAGGTTGGGATACACACGGACTACCGATTGAGCATGCTTTAACTAATAAAGGTGTTAAACGGAAAGAAATGACGGTTGCCGAATTCCGTAAGCGTTGTGAGAAATATGCTTACGAGCAAGTCGATAATCAACGATCACAATTTAAACGACTAGGCGTTCGTGCTGATTGGGATAATCCATATATCACATTAAAGCCTGAATACGAAGCGCAACAAATTAAGGTTTTTGGTGAAATGGCTAAAAAAGGCTATATCTATAAAGGCTTAAAACCAGTTTACTGGTCACCATCAAGTGAATCGGCTTTGGCTGAAGCGGAAATCGAATACCAAGATAAGCGATCAGCTTCTATCTATGTTGGATTCAATGTGAAAGATGGCAAAGGCGTTTTGGACACTGATATCCAGATTATCATTTGGACAACAACACCATGGACGATTCCTGCTAACCTTGGGATTTCTGTTCACCCAGACCTTACTTATGTTGTCGTCGAAGAAAACAGCAAAAAGTATTTAGTTGCAGAGGCATTATTAGAATCGGTAACAACTGAAATCGGCTGGGAAAATCCAACCGTTGTTAAAAAAGTAAAAGGTAGCGAATTAGAATACATCACTGCGCTTCATCCGATTTACGGACGTGACTCCTTAGTAATGCTTGGCGAACACGTTACAACAGATGCAGGTACAGGTTGTGTTCACACGGCTCCAGGACACGGGGAAGATGACTTCTATATTGGTCAAAAATATGATTTAGGTGTGCTTAATCCGGTAGATGATAAAGGTGTAATGACCGATGAGGCTCCAGGTTTTGCAGGCGTATTTTACGAAAATGCTAACAAGCTGGTAACAGAAAAACTTGATGAGGCTGGCGCCCTGCTTAAACTATCATTCATTACTCACTCGTATCCGCATGACTGGAGAACGAAGAAGCCAGTTATTTTCCGGGCTACAGCACAATGGTTTGCATCTATTAAAGATTTCCGTTCTGAGCTTCTTGAAGCAGTTAAGGAAACTAAATGGGTTCCTGAATGGGGAGAAACTCGCCTGTTCAATATGGTTCGTGACCGTGGCGATTGGTGTATTTCCCGTCAACGCGCTTGGGGAGTACCAATTCCAGTATTCTATGCCGAAAATGGCGAGCCAATTATTACTGATGAAACAATCAATCATATTTCAGCTCTATTCCGTGAGCATGGATCAAATATTTGGTTTGAACGTGAAGTAAAAGAACTACTTCCTGAAGGATTCACTCATCCTGGCAGCCCGAATGGCGAATTTACTAAAGAAAACGATATTATGGATGTATGGTTTGATTCCGGATCATCACATCAAGCTGTTTTAGAAGAACGCGAAGACCTGCAGCGTCCAGCAGATCTTTACTTAGAAGGTTCTGACCAGTATCGTGGCTGGTTTAACTCATCATTATCAACAGCTGTTGCCGTAACTGGCAAAGCTCCTTATAAAGGTGTATTAAGCCATGGATTTGCCCTTGATGGTGAAGGACGCAAAATGAGTAAATCAATTGGGAATGTTGTCGTACCTGCAAAAGTAATGCAGCAATTAGGTGCCGACATTTTACGCCTTTGGGTCGCTTCTGTTGATTATCAAGCGGATGTTCGGGTTTCAGATGCGATTCTTAAACAAGTAGCTGAAGTTTATCGTAAAATTAGAAATACATTCCGATTCTTATTAGGGAACCTTGCAGATTTCAACCCGGCTCAGGATGCAATTGCCTATGACCAGTTAAGGGAAGTTGACCAATTTATGCTTGTTAAACTAAACCAAGTAATTAAAACAGTTGATCATGCATATGAAAATTATGAATTTGCTGCTATCTACCATGCGGTCAATAATTTCTGTACCCTTGACTTAAGTTCTTTCTACTTGGATTTCGCCAAAGACGTCTTATATATTGAGGCAGTTGATAATCTTGAACGCCGCTCAATCCAAACAGTTTTACATGAAAGTTTAATTACTCTTGTAAAATTAGTAGCACCAATTCTGCCACATACGGCTGATGAGGTTTGGGGTTATATTTCGTCCGCAGACGAAGAAAGTGTTCAACTAACTGATCTACCAAAATACAAAGAACTGCCAAATGCAAAAGCATTAGAAGAAAAATGGTCATCATTTATGAATCTTCGTGATGATGTACTAAAAGCTTTAGAAGAGGCGAGAAATGCTAAAGTAATCGGGAAGTCTTTAGCAGCAAAAATTACTCTTTATGTAAATGATCATACAAGAGGATTACTTGACTCTATCCAAGAGAATCTTAAGCAACTTTTCATTGTATCAGGATTCGAAGTTGCCGGTACTTATGATGATGCTCCTGACCATGCTATTAAATTAGAGCATGCTGCCATTGTTATTACTAAAGCCGAAGGTGAAACTTGTGAACGGTGTTGGGTTGTTACACCTGAGGTTGGTTCAGTACCTGAAGCCCCAACAATTTGCCCACGCTGTGCGGCAGTAGTGCAGGAAAACTATACAGTTTAATTTCACGGAACGGAACTAAGCTCCAAATAAACAAAAAAGCAGGATCATTCATTGATTGAATAATCCTGCTTTTTTCTGTTTATTATCGGGATTTTGATTTGCATTGATTAGCTCAATAGTGATGAAAATGTGGCAAGGGCAACGAAATCCGAAAAACGGCAACGAAATTCGAAAAACGGCAACGAAATCAGAAAACCGGCAACGAAATCAGAAAACCGGCAACGAAATCCGGAAAAACGGCAACGAAATCCGAAAACCGGCAACGAAATCAGGAAAACGGCAACGAAATCAGAAAACCGGCAACGAAATCCGGAAAACGGCAACGAAATTCGAAAAACGGCAACGAAATCCGGAAAACAGCAACGAAATCCGGAAAAACATCAAATATACAAAACCACATTCCCCCCACTTTCCTTATTTTGGTCATCCTTACTAATTGTTGTCCTTACTGTCAATTGTTTTATTGAAAATTGCGCCCTAAACTGGACAAAATACTTTCAACACTTAAAAAGTATCGTGAGACAGAATACAACAGTCAGGACATTATGATTCGGAGGTGTTGATATGGATGCAAAATTTCATGGGCTCTATTCCGAACTTCGTAACACAAAAAAGGAATTAATAGGAAGGCTTAGCGAGAAAGAATTATCTGCGGCCATTGAATCAATTATAATCGAAGAAATTAAAGATATTGAGTCAGCAATCCAGAAAATGAATACGGGAATTTACGGTAAATGTGAAATTTCTGGGGAATTAATTCCACTTGAGGTCCTTCATGTCATGCCGACAATTAAAACAATGGATGATATAGAAGACCTTGGGCCATATTTTCGTAAACCATTCTACTCTTAAGCCTTTTTGAGTATTTCTGTCGTTTTATCAGAGATTATGCTAAAATGCAAAAGTATACATGTTCAGATGTGGAGGTTGCCTTTGTGTTTTATTACATAATTTCATTATTTGTTATTATCCTTGACCAAATTACCAAATGGTTAATTGAAAAGAATCTTGAACTTGGAGAAAGTATAACAGTCATCGAAAACTTTCTTTATATTACTTCACACCGAAATAAAGGAGCAGCGTGGGGGATATTGCAGGGGCAAATGTGGTTTTTTTATGTGATAACTACCATAGTAATTATTGGGATTATTATCTATATTCAAAAAGCAGCAAAAGGGAAAATGCTTTTAGGGGTTTCACTTGGTTTAATGCTTGGAGGAGCAATTGGGAATTTTATTGATCGGGTTTTTCGAAAACAAGTAGTAGATTTCATTAACACTTATATTTTCGGATATGATTTTCCGGTATTTAACATAGCTGATTCTGCTTTAGTCGTTGGAGTGACCTTATTAATGATTCAAATGTTTTTAGAAGAAAGAGAATCAAAGGAGAAAATGAATGGATAGAATAACGCATACAATAGTAGAAGAAGAAAAAGGCGGAAGACTAGATAAGGTGATTTCAACATTAAATAAAGAGTGGTCACGTACTCAAGTACAGCTTTGGATTAAAGATGGTAATGTCTTGGTAAATGGCGAGAAGGTTAAAACGAATTACAAATGCCATGTAGGTGACGAGTTAACTGTTACAATACCGGAACCAGAAAGTTTAGATGTTGAGCCTGAGGAAATGAATTTAGAAATTTATTATGAAGATACAGATGTGCTTGTGGTAAATAAGCCGCGTGGAATGGTTGTCCATCCAGCTCCTGGCCATTTGAGTGGAACACTTGTGAATGGCTTAATGGCTCATTGCACGGATTTGTCTGGAATAAACGGGGTTCTACGTCCGGGAATCGTGCATAGAATCGATAAAGATACTTCGGGGCTATTGATGGTAGCAAAAAATGATTTAGCTCATGAAAGCCTTGTAAACCAATTGGTTAATAAAACGGTAGTCCGTAAATATAAAGCGATTGTTCATGGCGACATCCCGCACGAATTCGGAACGGTTGATGCTCCACTCGGAAGAGATCCACGAGATAGACAAAGCATGACTGTTGTTGATAATGGAAAACATGCTGTTACACATTTTCATGTTATCGAGCGTTTGGGTGATTTTACTTTTATTGAATGCCAACTCGAGACAGGACGAACTCACCAGATTCGTGTTCATATGAAGTATATTGGCTATCCGTTAGCTGGTGACCCGAAATATGGTCCGAAAAAGACGCTGCCAATTGATGGGCAGGCACTCCATGCTGGGATATTAGGATTTATCCATCCGCGCACAGAGGAATATTTAGAATTTGAAGCACCACTTCCAGCCGAGTTTGAGGCGATTTTGGAACAGCTTCGAAATAACCGTTGACAAATATCGACGGATATTTTAAGATTGAAAATAGTTAAATAGACCTTTAATACAGTCCAGAGAGGCTGAGAAGGTGCCGGATACCCTGTTGGAATTCTTTATTATTCTACGGGATAGCTCAATGTGTTCGCACACCCTCTCACTCAGGCAGTGAGAGGGTTTTTTGTATGTCTTATGTCTAGCTTCAGGCGCCATCGGTTCGAGTCATAAGCCAATCCATCCAGAAGGTTAAAGTGCAACCTTCAGGCTGGCTAGTCTTATGCTTGTCACCGATACCCAGGCACCTTCCGCTTTTCTGTCGAGCTTTCAATGTAAAGAAGGGGGATCATTATGACCCAAAAGGCTGTTGTCTTGGATGAACAAGCGATACGCAGGGCATTAACCAGAATTGCCCATGAAATTATTGAAAGAAATAAAGGAATCAAACGTTGTGTCCTGGTTGGAATTCGCACCAGAGGAATCTATTTGGCTAATCGTTTATGTGAAAGAATTGAACAAATAGAAGGGACAAAAGCCCCGGTTGGTGAAATTGATATTACATTATATCGCGATGATTTGACCAAAATAACGATAGACGATCAACCTATTGTCCGAGGTAATAATATCCCAATTGACATAACCAATAAGGTAGTAATTTTAGTAGATGATGTCTTATTTACCGGAAGAACGGTTCGGGCAGCGATGGATGCCGTAATTGATTTAGGCCGTCCGGCAGCAGTACAGCTAGCGGTTCTAGTCGATCGCGGGCATCGAGAATTACCAATAAGAGCAGATTATGTGGGTAAGAACATCCCAACATCAAGCTCGGAAAAAATTGTCGTAGAATTATTAGAAGTGGATGATGCTGACCAAGTAAGTATTTTTGAAAAATAAATAACCCTTTTAATGCAGTCCTGTGAGACTGGCAAAAGGGGTGAGGGCGAATATAACCACGCTTTTCGCCAGTCTTCCTTACCCTCTTTTGCCATCGGCATGAGAGGGTTATTTCATAAAGGAGAGAGATAAATTAATGAGTAAACCAGTATTAGATATCAACGACGTCCCTACACCTGGCAAATGGTTAACCTTTAGTCTCCAACACTTATTCGCGATGTTTGGCGCAACAATTCTTGTTCCATACTTAGTCGGATTAAGTCCAGCAATTGCTCTTATCTCAAGTGGTCTTGGTACAATCGCCTTTCTTATTATTACTAAATGGCAAGTTCCGGCTTATCTAGGTTCTTCCTTTGCATTTATCGCTCCAGTGATTGCAGCTAAAACTGCCGGTGGTCCTGGTGCAGCGATGATAGGTACATTTTTCGCCGGTCTGGTTTATGGATTGGTGGCACTCATTATTAAAAAGGCGGGATACCGCTGGATTATGAATTTACTTCCCCCTGTGGTTGTCGGTCCAGTCATTATCGTCATCGGACTTGCCCTTTCAGGGACAGCAGTCGATATGGCTATGAATAACCCAGATGGAAAATATAGCTTATTACACTTTTCAATCGCTCTGGTCACCTTGGCAGCTACGATTATTTGCACAATCTATATGCGCGGAATGTTAAGCTTAATTCCGATTTTAGTAGGGATTGTCGTAGGTTATCTTTATGCGTTAGCAGTGGGTGTTGTCGATTTTTCAGGAGTTCGTTCTGCGAAATTAGTCGAAATTCCTGACTTTATAATACCAATTGTCGACTACCCAATTAATATTACTTTCGATATAATATTATTAATGGTTCCGGTCGCAATTGTTACCCTTTCAGAACATATCGGTCATCAGCTAGTTTTAAGTAAGGTTGTTGGTCGTGATTATATAAAAAAACCGGGCTTACATCGCTCTATCTTAGGAGACGGTATGGCAACCATGATTTCTGCTCTAATTGGTGGTCCGCCCAAAACAACATATGGGGAAAACATTGGGGTATTAGCCATTACTAGGGTATACAGTGTGTATGTAGTCGCCGGAGCAGCTGTTATTGCTACCATCTTTGGATTTGTTGGTAAAGTTACTGCGTTAATCGCTTCAATCCCAACACCAGTAATGGGTGGCGTCTCAATCCTTTTGTTTGGAATTATCGCTTCATCAGGTTTAAGAATGCTCGTAGATAGTAAAGTGGATTTTGGAGATAAACGAAACTTAGTTATTTCTTCTGTTATTCTGGTTATCGGAATTGGTGGAGCATTCATTAAAGTCTCAGACCAATTCCAAATACAAGGGATGGCCTTGGCAGCGATATTAGGGGTAGTACTGAACCTAATCCTTCCGGGAAGAGAAGAAGTAAAAGATGATATGTTTGAATCTGATAATCACGTAGCATAGAGTGCCTTTTAAACTGGTCCAGAGAGACTTGTAAGGGTGTTGAAATTATCATGATATTTTGAGTAGGACTTTCCAACTCAAAGCTTTCACGAGATTTCTTTTTGACACCCTGATTTTTCAACAGAATCAGGGTGTTCTTTGTCTAAATAGATAAGTGTCTAGCGCAAGCGTCCTAGCGTCTAGTGAACTTCCGCCAATCT
>CALCRD010000015.1 GCA_937894355.1 uncultured Bacillus sp. | reverse complement strand
GAAAGAGAACGGAACCGTTACCGCAGCAAATAGCTGTGGAATTCATGATGGCGCTGCAGCTGTTGTGGTCATGGAGCAAACAATGGCCGAATCACTGGGATTTAAGCCGATTTTACGGTTTTTAGATAGCCAAGTTTCTGGGGTCCATCCTAATTTTCCAGGATTAGCCCCTGTTCCTGCTATTCAGGAATTATTAACTAGAAATAACTTAACTGTTGCAGATATAAATTTATTTGAAATAAATGAAGCATTCTCCTCAAAAATTGTCGCTTGTGCTGAAGCTCTTTTTATACCCTATGATAAATTAAATGTTTGTGGGGGTGCCCTAACGATTGGTCATCCTTATGGAGCTTCTGGTGCCATAATGGTTACCAGGCTTTTCTACGAAGTTCAAAGAAGACAAGATCTAAAATATGTACTTGCGGCGATTGGCAGCGCTGGCGGTGTTGGTGTGGCCATGTTATTTGAGGTGCTTAAGTGAGAACAAACAATTATTCATTAATGTTTAATATGGCTGATGTGGGAAAATTCATTGAAACCCTTGGCGACCCTAATCCGATTTATAAAAGTTTTGATGACGCACGAAACTTGGGTTTTAACACAATTCCGCTTCCGCCAACCATGCCGATGATTGCTTACCGCTTAATAGAAATTCCTTGGGAGCTGGTTCCCCCGGTCGTGCATCGCAAGCAAAAATGTATAATGCTCCACCAAATGTTTATTGATCAGACCTATACCGCTTGTGTCACTATTTCAGACCACTACCAGAAGCACCAGATTACCTTTATTAAACAATTTCTAGAGATCTATGACAGCAATGGAGTCTTATGCTTTAACGGAATATCTGAATTGATTGCAGGTGGATTAAAATGAAAGTAATTGAGTTTCTAGTTTCGGAGCAGGACGTTGAGCAATATTCAATAGTATCTGGCGATTTCAATCCCATTCACCTAGATGTTTCGGTTGCCCACCACCATGGTTTTCCTAACAAGATTGCACATGGTTTGCTAACAATGGCAAAAATATGGAGTCAGGTTTCTAGGGAGTTCCTCTCGCCACAAGAAATGCCACTCCAATATGATTTAGCATTTTTGGCCCCAGTTCTAGTCGGCGCTAAAGTCACCCTTGAGGTTATTCAAAAAGACTCAGAAATTCGTATTATCGGAAAATGTGCTGGCAAAACTGTTGTAAAAGGAGTCATCATTTTAAAAACTATTGGAAAGTAATGACATTTTTCGCTTTGACTCTGAAAAATTTTATGTAATATTGCCCATTATTATCAAAAAAAAGCCTTAAATCCATATGAATTTTAATTGGATTTAGGGCTTTTTTAATTATAATTTCCCAGATTCTTGTTTATTAAATGATTACCCGATACTGTTATTTTGGGCCTTTCTGATTCTTTTTTGATTTATTGTTGTTCGCTGAATACTTGGCAACTTTCATGGTGCTCACTTTACCAGAGCTTTCGTTTTTTTCATCTTTAGATTCGTCTTTAGATTCGTTTTTAGATTCGTTTTTAGATTCATCTTTTGATTCATCTTTTTTTCCTTCTTTGTCACTTGATTCATCCTTAGCAGTTTCCTGTTGAGATTTTTCCTTAGGATGGAAACCGAGTTGAAGACTATTTATATGATAAGTGGAGATACGAAACACTTCATCATGGTGGACTAAAAGGATATAATCACGTGAATAATCCACTAGTACACCTTCAATATTTTCTGCCCCTTTACCATTAACAATAATCCAATGATGTCTCATTTTTTTAAGTAAGGCAAAGAGATTTGTCCCTTCAATATAATCTGGATCCACTTCGTATGCTTCCGTCGAATCATCTGATTGATTGTATTGAATCGGGCTGATACTTTTTATATGTTCAAGTTGGTAATAAATGAGGTCATCTTTTGTTTGCAATACTAAGTAATCAGGATTAAAATCCAATAATTTACCAGTACGATATGCTGGTCCTCCACCATTAATATGAACATTTTGCAGTTTTAATTGTGCCAATAACTCAACAAAATTATTTACCTTTACTTCATTTGTGTCTTCAGTATTTTTGGTAAACCAACCAACACCTAATTTAGAATTCTCAATGATACTTTTTACATGTTTCAATTGGTAATAAACAATCTGATTATCATCAGTTTGTATGGTCATCATTTCTTTATTTACACTTAGTAATTTACCAGTTTTTGATTCGGGGCCCCCTTTGAAAATTTTTAAAACCCGTCCTTTCATTTCTTCAAGGTACGATAATATATTTTTATTCTCCATATTCTGCATTTGCCTCCTATAGTCATTTATACTTGTAAGTATATGTACCTTGTTCACAACCCGAATCTAACATATGCCTATTTTCTGGTAAATCCGTATATGCCTATGCTTGGTAATCGTAGTGGTTGAGGGTAAAACGGCTGACATCCAAGTCTTTTTAGTATGTTTTGTAAATCCTCAGCGATGACAGACCTGCCTTGATATATTATAATATTAAGAAAATAACATAAATTTGGAAATAGGAGAGTTCAAACATGGAAGTATTCTCATTAAGTGGTTCGAGTGGAACAGGGAAAAGCACAAGCGCACTTGCATTTGCTCACAAACATCATATTCCAGCAATCATTGACGATGGTCTGCTGATCTTTAATGGCGAGAAATTAGCTGGTACTTCTGCGAAGTTTGAAAAAAATTCTCTTACTGCTGTAAAAAGAGCAACATTCTTCTTTGAAAATCATGCTCAAGAGGTTCAAAAAGCGATAAAAAACTATTACATTAGTAGAATCCTAATTATTGGTACTTCTGATAGAATGGTTCGCCTAATTGCTAACAGGCTGAATATAGGCGATATCGACCATTATTATCATGTTGAAGACATCCGTACCTCAAGTGAGATAAAGATAGCCCAATTCATCAGAAAAACTGAAGGAAAGCACATCATACCTATCCCGTACAAACAAGTAGATCAGAGTTTTTTCAAAAAATTGGTGCAAAGAGGGATTGAAATTTTTTCACCAAGGAAAGAGAGAATTGGGGAAACAACTATTGTTCATCCTGATTTTCATCGTGGAAGCACCCATATATCTAAAAGGGCTTTTAAAGATATTATTAAGATCATCCTATTAAATTATCAAGAAATTGAAGACTGTAAGTCTGTAGGGATCCAATTGCAAGGTTTGCCAATCCTGCAAATTATCATTACTCTTAAGCAACCAATCAGTACAAACCTGTTGGAAAGGACAGAGCAAATTCAAAATGAGATTCGCACCTATTTTATCAATCACTTAGATATTGAGTTATACTCAGTCAACCTGAATATTCAAATGGCAAAAAAAATGGAAAGCTTGGTGTAATCTAAGCTTTCCATTCTTTGCATTATTCTGTTCTGCGAGCAAATACCGGCGGACGTTTTTCAACAAACGCCGCAACTCCTTCTGGGAAATCATTTTTATCAACAAATGGGGTCGAACCATTCCACAAAACTGGTGTACTATTAATACATTCATTTACTGACTGTTTTACAGCTAAAAGTGATGCTGGCGACATGGTCGCAACTAATTTACCCATCTTCATTGCATAACGATCTAGCTCGGCTTCTTCTACCAGATAATTTAACATTCCTACGCTATATGCTTCATCGGCTTTCAAAATACGCCCTAAATATACTAACTCTTTGGTAATACTTGGTCCTACTAAATCAACTATCCGCTTGGCAAATTTATTATTTAAGGTAATACCTAATTTTCCAACCGGAATCCCTAATGCTGCTTTTTCAGAACCAATTCTGATGTCACATGCTAAAGCAAGCTCAAGTCCTGCACCCATTGCTGGTCCGTTAATTACCCCAATGGTTGGTATTGGTAACCCTTCAATCGTCGAGATAGCTTTTTCCATTGAAACAAAAGCATTTTCGGACTCCTCAAGAGTCATTTCGTGAAATTCCTTTAAATCTGATCCTGCCGTAAATTGTTCGCCATATCCTCTTAAAAGTAAGACTCTATTTTTCGGATTCTCTAGTACCTTTTGCCCGATTTCGGCTAATTGATTCCACATGTTTGCTGTTAGAGCATTTTTCTTTTGTGGTCTATGGATAGTAATTATTGCTAGACCGGCAGATTCTTGAAGAGTAATTTTTGCTTGCTCTTCCGTCATTCTCTTAATACCAACTCTCATTCTACTCTCTCCCTTAACGGTATAATAATTGATAATGATTTATCAATATACTTAATAATTGAACAGAGTTCCCTCTATTAATAACAAATCAATAGAGAGAATATTCCGCTTAAGTTATTATATCACACTGTTGTATAACAATTTAGAAAAATAAAAAATGAATGCGTTTTCAAAAAGATTTTTTCATATACCAATTTTTTCTCGCTCCATCAAAAAAACAAGCCTATTTCCGGTATTAATTGGACTTTAGACTTGTTTTAATACAGAAGGCAAAATTTTTCAACCCTAGACGATTGTCCAGTGCAAGCATCCTAGCACCTAGCACTTAGTGAATTTCAGCTTTTCTTAATAATTATTATTGGCTTTTCAAAAAGAAATATGCCCGAATCATGAAATAGGTAACTTCTTCTGGCAACAATTCTTTAATTGGTTTTAGTTTATCTGTTGCTGCTTCCTTTACTGCAGCTTCTATTAACGGTAAAAATTCATTAGGAAGCTCCTTCTCCCAATCGATGGGGTGACCTTCTTCTGCGCTTCTGATGATATGCGATTGAACAGTAATTAATGACATATTTCGTTCGTGGGCAATTTCCGCCAACGTCAACCCTGTTACATACAGCTCATAGGAAACTAGATGGGAAGGTGTTCCATTAGGTTGCTTCGTTTCTCTTTTTGGTTTGTTCTTTTTCATATCAATACTTACAAGCTCATTCTCGCTTGTTCTATCTGGGTTTTCTTCACAATATTTGCGGATGGCTTGGATAAATTCAAGTCCATATTTCTCTAACTTATGAGTTCCTACCCCTTTTACAGTTAAAAATTCTTCGTTGTTTTTTGGCAATTTCAAGCACATATCCTGTAAGCTTGTATCTGAAAAAATCACAAAAGGCGGAACCTTTTGTTGTTCAGCAATATTTTTTCGCAACAGACGTAATTCCTCGAATAATGGATCAGCTTTGGAAATCGTTTTTGCTTGGATTTCCTCTTTGCGCTGGACCATTTGTTGACCAGTTAATACTTCTTTTCCTTTATTGGTTACATAAATAGTTGGAAACTGACCAGCTTCTATGCCAATTAGCTCTTCAGTAATTAGATAATCAATAAACTCAGTAACATCCTTGGCACTCCTAGTTTGCAGCATTCCATAAGTGGGTAGCTGGTGAAAATTAAATTGGGTAATTTTTTTACTTTTTGATCCTGTCAGGACCTGTGCTACAACAGCCTTTCCAAATCGTTGCCCCATTCTTACTATACAGGAAAGAACAATTTGTGCTTCCTTGGTTACATCTACAGCCTGTCTTGTGTCAGTACAATTGCTACAACGGCCACAATCCCCCTGTGATGCCTCATTAAAATATTCAACAATCCATGATTGCAAACAGTTTTCTGTATGGCAATAACCAACCATTTGATGCAGTTTTTCAAGTTCCATATGAATGCGGGTTCGATCTAAAGTTTGGTCAATCAAAAAACGGTGGATTTGGGTGTCACTCGGTCCATACAGTAATATACATGTACTATCAAGTCCATCTCGCCCAGCTCTTCCAGCTTCTTGATAGTAGCTCTCCATATTTCTAGGCATTTGATAATGAATAACAAACCGGACATTCGATTTATCAATCCCCATTCCAAACGCAGAGGTTGCGACCATAAGAGGTTTTTCATCTCGTAAAAAAGCATTTTGCTGTTCAAGCCGTTCCTTATCACTTAAACCCGCATGATAACGCGCAATTTTCACTTTTGCTTTCGTTAATGTTTGATAAATTTGGTCAACCATTTTCCGGGTTGCCGCATAAATAATACCTGATTCACGATCATTCTTTTTTACATAATCAAGCAAGAAGCGGTCGCGGTCCTGACCCTTAACAACTGAAAATGAAAGATTATTTCGTTCAAAGCTGGTAACTACTTCTTGACCGATGTTTAAAGATTGACATATATCTTGGCGTACCTGTGCGGTTGCTGTCGCCGTTAACGCCAATACAATCGGTCTTGTTTGAATATGATTAAGAATACTAGAGATATACATATAACTTGGCCGAAAATCGTGTCCCCATTGCGATATACAATGCGCCTCATCCACGGCAATTAGTGGTATTTCAAGTTCACCTAATTCTTGTAAAAATAGACCCGACTCTAACCGTTCAGGTGAAATATATAATAGCTTGTACTCTCCGAGCCGGGCTCTAGTCATGCGATCTCGGATTTCACTAACCGTTAAACTGCTATTGATATAAGTGGAAGCAATTCCTAATTGTTGGAGAGTGTCAACTTGATCTTTCATCAACGAGATAAGTGGTGAGATGACAATCGTGGTTCCTGGCAAAACGAGGGCAGGAATTTGATAACAAAGTGATTTACCTCCGCCTGTAGGCATGACACATAAAGTATTTTGACCCGAGAACACATGCTCAAGAGTTGATTTTTGGCCGCTACGGAAATCATCGTATCCAAAGTGAGTTTTTAATATTTGTTGCGCTATTTGCAAAGACAATAAGGGTTCCTCCTTTTAACTAGGAGACTAGTAGTTTTAATATCTTTCTATTATACAGCGAGTGGTTCTACATTTGAAGCAAACTTGAGGAGTTTTGGGGTGTTGGATTTTACCGTTTTGAGAAATGGATGATTAAGCAAGTTATTAAAGTGTACAAAATCCTTGTTAACTTTTCTAGAAGAATATCAACTTACCTACACAGTTTGAATTTTAAGGCAAAAACACTGTGATAAACAATGACTAATCACACATTGAATTCCATATTTTCTGGAATATACATGCAAAATCTGGTGATGTGTGAAAACCAAAATAAAAAAGCAGGAAAATGTGCTCCTGCTTTTACTATATGATTCTTATTTATTTTGCAAAAAAGTACTAGGCATTACGACTGCAACAACTTCACCACGTGCACATAGCGTATCATTCGCATAAACCTCTGTCGTCACTTTAAACTTCTTGGGATGAATTTCTTCAACATTTCCAATTGCTCTTAAATCTATACCATGCGGGGTAGGTTTAAGAAAATCCACATGTAAGGAAGCGGTTACAAAGCGAGGCGGTTCTGCTCCTTCGCCGACTTCATGACCATTCTTTCTATGTAAAAATAATGCAGCTGAACCTGTACCATGACAATCAATTAACGATGCGACAATTCCACCATAAACAAAACCTGGTAAAGCTTTGTGTTCTGGTTCGGGTTTATAAATTGTTAATGTTTGTTCACCTTGCCAACCTGTCCGAAAATGATGCCCATCTTCATTCAAACGGCCACATCCATAACACCATGCAAAATCATCTGGATACTCATCTTGTATTGCTTTTACCATTGTCTCTTCCACTATAAAACCCCCTTTTTCAGAATATTATAACATATTTTTACAAAAATGTAAGCGATAGCATAAAATATTTTTTGAAATATCAGAAAATTGTTTAATGCAAAGGGATTTTGACTATTTCTCCGTAAAAGGATCTGCTAACCCTAGGGTCGCTTGCAAAAATTAAGCTTCCTTTTCCCAGCCATTTGCTTTACCTACAAGGCTATAAGTAAGTCTAAATACTACAGGAAAAAAGATTGCCACAATAATCAAGCCAATAATTCCATTAGGATAATAAATAGTATTTAATATAAAGAGACTCATAATAAACAGGTAAAAAACGAACATACCCCAATAAGCCACTCGGAAATATTTAGATATAAAAGTATCTTGCATTTTAAACGGTTTTCCGAAAAGATAATGAATGATTTTTTTCATGAAATTACCTCACTTATATTTGTTTGAATATTTTAAATAATACAACAATAACAACATAAACGCTATCAAAATATTTTTTCACACATGGTGTTACGACTGAGAGTTGCAATATTTTTCTTAAACATAAAAAAAGGCACTACCATTTTAGATAGCACCGTTTTCCTTTTCATTACATTAAACCTAATTTACACTATAAAGTGCTAAAGCATAGCTAGTTGGACTTGACTCATCTACTGATGAGAAAATAATTTTCCAATCATTAATTTTAAATACTGCGCAATAAAATTGGGTTTCCCCTTCATCATAGTATGATTCAACCGGTTTCCCTAAGTACTGGATTATTTCTTCAATAGTCATTCCGACCCTTGCCTTCGATATTTTTACTTTAGGATCTATAATATACATACCATTAACTTTTTCTTTATCATCGAGGAAGTAACCTCCGTTTTCATAGCGAAATAAACGGCCACCAAGATAATGCATATCTTCTTGTGGTTTACCTAATTCTTTAACTAACTTGGCTTTAGTTGTCCCGATTTGAAATGTTGTTCCTATTTCCGGTTCGGAATTTAGCGTATTTTCATTTGTATTTTTCTCTTTGTTAACTTCTCTGCCGGTGTCCTTGGTGCTACAGGAAACTAAAATACTCAATAAAATAATCGTAATAAAAAATAATTTATAATTCCCTTTCAAGATAAATCCTCCTATTAAGTGAAACTTCCAGCAGTAGATTTACTGCTAGTTAATCTCTTATAAATACCAATGCTCAAATAATAGCACAAATTTTCAAAAAACGTCACAATTTTGTAATATTTTTATATATAAATAAAACGTCACCCTAATAACGGATGACGCTCGGAAAATCATATTAATGTGAAACACTTTTCAGTTGGAGTAATACCATTATTATTTTTGATGGCTCTGTTAAACTTGGATGTTGATTTCCGCTCCAGACACTTCGCTTTCCGCAGGCTCACCCGTGAGCCTCCTACGGTCGTTCCTTCCTTCGGAGTCTCACTCAGCTCGTGCTCCTGCAGGAGTCTGCGTGTCTTCCGCTCCAATCAACAATGTGTTCAAAAACAACTTTTATCATTAACAAAGCTTTTACGATAAAAAGGATGAAAAATCCACCGGCTACAATTCCATCTGATTTAATATGTCTCTTAATTCTTTTAACTCAGTTGGATTCAATGTGATTCCCTTCCCCATTTTCTCATGGTTAGGTGCCCAATCACGCAAATCATATTTGGGGTCTTTCCCATTCCAGCTAATAAGATTAAGTTCTTTGTTCCAACCTTTGGGGGATTGTGATATCGCACCCACTGTTTGTAAAACTTCGAATTTGATTTCTGCCATTTGTTTTCCTCCTAATGATTAGATGGAATGCGGCAACATCCTATTTTTTCTGTTCTGGAATGATTAGAACTGGGATTTTTGATTCATGGAGAATCCCATGAGAAACGCTTCCTAATACAGTTCCTTTAACCACTCCCATTCCACGTGACCCAATAATTATGTATCTAACTTCTAATTCTCTTGCTAGTTTACTGATTTGTTGAACTGGATCACCAATTCTCATAAGTAATTCATAATCGCACTGATTTGCTTGAAGATACTCTATTGCCGCTTTTGTGGCATTATCAAATAATTCCTTTTGATATTCTTTAATAAGTTCTTCTTTAATAAATAATCTTGTATGTATCGTATGGAATGAAGGTTGAACATTCACAATAAAAACTTTACTGTGAGTCACCTTTGCTAAAGTTACTGCCTCTTCCAATGCTACAAGAGAATTTTCTGAGCCATCAACTGCTACTAAAATGCGCTCCGCCATCTCTAAAAACCTCCTATTATTATCGTTATAGAGCAAAAAGAACTTTTTTCTGACACCGATTCAATTCCATTCTATGTAATCCCTATATTATTGTCAATTTAGAAAATTACAATTTCTACTGTATTTACCTAAATAATTCTAGAAAAATAAACTACAGGGTGATTATTCCAGCAAATATTTCAAGTAAATCAAAGTCAACTAACAAATAATATTAGAGAACTTTCAATTATGTTCTTAAAGCTCTGGTATTTATTCCCCTCATTCCCAGAACAAATATGTTATAATTGTTTAATCATTATAATATCTTTTAATACTTAAAAAACATAAAGGGTGATATCGTGGGTAAAAGAATTTTCTATTTTTTATTAACAAACGTTTTAGTATTACTAACAATTTCGATTATTTTTTCGCTTACTGGAGCTGGAAATTATATTACTGCCCAAGGCGGAATTGACTTAGGGGCACTTTTAGTATTTAGTGCGATAATCGGCTTTTCAGGCTCTTTCATTTCACTAGCAATGTCGCGCTGGATGGCAAAACGAATGATGAATGTTCAGGTCATAAATCCTAATGACTCATTATCATCTTACGAACAAAATATCGTCGATAAAGTCCACCGTCTTGCAAGATCAGCCGGATTAACTCACATGCCTGAAGTGGGTATTTATGATTCACCAGAGGTAAATGCGTTTGCAACCGGTCCTTCAAAAAAACGATCATTAGTTGCTGTTTCAACTGGATTAATTCGCGAAATGGATGACGCTGCTATCGAAGGAGTTATCGCTCATGAAGTCGCTCATATAGCCAACGGTGATATGGTAACCATGACTTTGTTACAAGGTGTCGTCAATACTTTTGTTGTCTTCCTTGCCCGAATTGCCGCTTGGATTGCTTCACGATTTGTTAAAGAGGAATTAGCACCTATTGTTCATTTTCTCGCCATCATCATTTTCCAAATTGTTTTTTCCATTTTAGGAAGCCTAGTTGTCTTTGCATACTCAAGACATCGTGAGTTCCACGCTGACAAAGGTGGTGCCGACCTAGCCGGTCGCGATAAAATGACACATGCCCTGCAGATGCTCAAAGCTTACTCAAGTCGGATGAAAGGTGAAGAGCAAACAGCTATTGCAACTTTAAAAATTAATAACAAAGCTAAGTCAATGCTATTCTCTACACATCCTGATTTAGATGAACGAATCAAACGCTTAAATATGAGATGATAATTCTAAATAAACCTGCTTTCTGCCCAATGGAAATGTTGTGGCAAAGAGCAGGTTTATTTTTTTAATTCATATTTTACTTTGCAACAAATGTAGCCAGTGCTTTTTGCACATCAAAAATACTCTTATCCTTTTTAAATTGCTTGGATACTGGCTGGGAGGTACTAGAAATCCAAATTTTCAACTCGGCATCTAGATCAAAAGTTCCGGCAGTTTCTACGCTGAAATGGGTAATACTTTTATAAGGAATTGAATGGAATTCAACCTTCTTACCTGTCATACCTTGCTTATCTATAAGAATAAGGCGGCTATTGGTAAATACAATTAAATCCCGTATTAGTTTAAATGCTTTCTCTACACGTTCGTTATCTGCAACAATTCTTTGTAAGTCTTTCTCAACGTCCTTAATATCAACTTCTGAAACATTCCCCAGCAAACCATCCAATAATCCCATAAAAACGCAACCTCCTACAATATAGTTTAACAAAGCAAAATGAACCTTCTGCAAATTAAAATACAGTGTTCTTACCAATATCATACTATATTAGAAGCCAAATCCATAAAGAAACACAAATCAAGGTTTAACTTCAGCCAATTGTAGTTTAACCTTGAAAAGGCATTATGATTTTACTATTCATTTAAATGCTACTGTGACAGTGTAACCGAGGTTGCTAAAGAATTCTTGAAGCACTTTTTCGGCATTTTGTTCAGCCGTTTGTAACAGACCGATTTCAATCACTTCTTTTTTGACTTGTGTTTGTGCTTCGGCTGCTAAATCAAAACCTTCATTCCAACCAACTTCTGAACGAAACAAACCTTCATCGGAAAATGCACTTACTTTATCGGTTTGTATGGCTGGCTCTTGGATCAAGGTTGCCGGTGGCAGAACAATTTCTAGACTTTTTGCTTTGTCATCGACTTTAATATCGTCAGAAGTTACACCTTTTAAATCCACCCCAGCAAGAACCGTAGCTGGTACAACCAATAATAACTCCCGCTTGGTACCAGGAATATTATACTGAATATCTTTCCCAAACAGTTTATTGTCCTCTTCTTCAATGATTACCTTAACATGTGCTTGAGCAGTAGCAAGAGTGGCTAATTCCTGAACCTGTTCCACAAAAGTGATACTTTCTTTTTTAAAAGTACTGCCTGAAAATAACCAGAAACCACTTGCTATCACTACTATTAACACTAATAAAACTAGAAAAATTTTCACGCCCCAATAACGGAAAAACAGCTTCAATAATGATTTAGGAATAGTAGACAATTTTTCTTTACTTTGGAATCCATTGTTAGAAGTAGAATGATCCTTCTCCTCTTCCAACTCTATTAAAATACTCTCAAGTTGTAATGCTATTTCTTTTTTATTCACGAAATCACTCCCCAGAAAATCTACTTTTTCTATATTTAGAAAAAAATATAACGCAATAACTTATTATATTAATATATCATTTAAGTTACTGAATAATAAAGTAGTTACATAATGGGAAATTTTTAAAAATAGGTAACTTTACATAATAATATTATAATAAACACGCAGTCACAGAAAAAAATCCCCCAAAGATAACTCTTTTTTGAGGGATTTTCTATTTAATATATCCGGATTTAAATTTTTTATCATAAAACTATCTCGTTATGCGCAATGTGAAATCAATAGTTAAATAGGCAATAAAAAATGTTGCCAAGGAGTAAAGTGCCTCCTTCATTCCATAAACAAAAACAGCACTCCCAAAAATAAAGAAGTTAAAAATTAGCACATATTGACCAATTGTCATAATGGATCTTTCACTTAGCAAGATCGCCAAGATTTCGGTCCCATCTAAAGAACCACCATACCGAATGATTACCCCTACACCCAAGCCTAACAGAAAACCCCCAAAAACCACGACCCCGAGAGGATTATCAGTTAGTACCGGAAATGGTTCTAGTATGGTCGATCCAATTGCTAAAATGAGAATAGCGTATAAACTCAATATTAGAAACCTTTTTCCAAGGTAATAATGACCTATTATCAAAAAAGGAGTATTCAAGACTAACAGAACTAATCCTACATTCCAACTGTATACATGCGAGATGATAATGGATACTCCAACAATTCCACCATCAATAACGTAATTTTTTACAAGAAAGAATTGTAATGAACAGGCAACAAGCAATGCTCCAATAAATATGAATAATCCCCTTTTGTAAAAGGAAATAGGGCATGATCTATACTGGTTTATATAGTAGTTTAACCTGAGTTTATACATACAGTTCCCCTTTGCGGATATAACCGATAAACTTAGTACTGTATGATATTTATATTCTTCAAAAAGTCAGATATTCTTTTAGTGCCAGTAAGGTTATTTAACATTCCACATTATTAATCCCCAAAGCTTTCATTACAAACCAACGCTTGCTTAAACGTAAAGGCACCACCGTTCAATGTGATAACTTTTCCTTATGAAAAATTCATTACTTTTAGTCACTAGAGTGATTTTAGTCACTTCTATATAATGTAGGTGAAGAATACTGGAAAGAAAAGAGGAGTAGTACTAAATGGTAAAAAAGTTAGGGTTTGCGTTTATATTGATTTTGTTAATTGGCTTAGTAGGGTGCTCCGAAGATAAAGCTGACACCACTGAGAAAGACACAAAAGTAAAAGCTGAAGAATCCGTTAAAAGTGAAGTAAAAGCTGAAGTTAGTGTGGAACCCCAAGAAGAGATAATAGAACTTACCGAACAGAGTGCTAAAGAATTCTATGAACTTTTCTCAAAGAAAATTATCAATCTTAGTAACTCAACTATTTCCAAACCAGTAGAGGATTTTTTTGAAAAGCCGCTTGAGCCTGGATTCTATTATGGTTTACCCGCAGAAGCAAAATACGAAAGTGCTACTGAAGAAGTTGCTGTTTATTATCAACTTTTAAACGACATTATCGGAATGCCTTTGGAAGAAGCTAACACGAAGCAAGAAACACACACCTATACTTTAGTTGAAAATATGGCTGATAAATACACAATTAATGTTGACTATAAGTTATTAGCAGGAGAAAAGACTTTTACTGAAAAACGCGTTATTGTCATAAAGCTAGTAAACAAAAGAGTAAAAATCGAGCAATTTGAAGCTCTTGAATCAAAAATTGTTGAAATCATGCAAAAGGCTAATAAATAAGACAGAAATAGCAAAGGGTGACCGACATTGGTTCACCCTTTTTTACTTTCTAAGCTGACCAAAATAATTAGTCCTTTCTAAAAACTTCAAAAGGAATCACCCCTTTTTATCATAGAATCTCAATTCCGAATGAAATAGTGGTAAAATAGTATTAGATACTTTAATATGAAAGGCTTGATTTTATTGGCAATGACAAAGAAAAAACGTGTTATCAAAGAAGTTCGACAAATGGTCATGATTACATTCGGAGCGATAATTGCTGCATTTGGTCTTGAACTATTCCTAGTACCAAATGATATTTTGGACGGTGGTGTTATTGGTCTCTCCATCATCGCATCAGCAATATTCGACATTCCCATGAGTATATTCCTTATTGTTCTAAATTTACCATTTCTTTATATTGGTTATAAAAGGATTGGTACCAAATTCACCCTCCACACTTTATATGGGGTTATTATTTTATCCCTTTGTACTTCATATCTCCATCATTTTGAACCGGTTACAAATGATTTATTTTTAGCAACGATCATCGGTGCTGTCATACTCGGTACTGGAGTTGGCCTTGTTCTAAGAACTGGTGGCTCACTAGATGGTACAGAAATCATTGCCATACTTGTTAGTAAGAAACGCCCGGTTTCAGTTGGTCAATTTATTATGATTATCAACTTATTCATCTTTATCCTGGCAGCCTTGTTAGTATTCAGTTGGGAAACTGCTATGTACTCCATAATTACATACTTTATCGCGTATAAAACAATCGATATCGTCGTTGAAGGTATGGAAGAATTAAAATCCGTTACCATTATTTCTGATTTTCCAGAACAAATTGCCGATACATTAACAACCGAATTAGGTCGGGGAATGACTTATATTAATGGTCAAGGGGTTTATTCAGGAGAAGCTAAAAAGATCATCTATACAATCGTAACGAGGATAGAATTATCGAATTTGCGGTCTATTGTCCATGAAATTGACCCGAAAGCGTTAGTTGCTATTGAGAATGTAGCTGATGTTTCTGGTAGTAATTTCAGGAAAAGTGCAGCTCATTAACACAAAAAAATGCCAGGGAGCAACTAAGTAATAGTTACTTCCTGGCATTTTTTATCCTTTAATTTCTGAGGATTTAATACCAGCCTGTTTGGTCATTCTTAAGGGCCTGAGTTACCCCAAGGCACACAAGTCTTCCAATTCCTTTAGCCAATACAGAAGCATTCTCAGCAAAATGAGTTGTCTCCCCTTGTTGTGTAGCGGCGATAACAACACTATCAGATAAGGTACCTGTTGCTAATGTACCTGTATTTTTATCGACAATTTCTAAATCAAACAAAGCTTTTGCTTTTGCCTCAGTACATGCCTGTATGGCAAACACCAAATCCCCATCAGACAAGTTGCCATCAACAAAAACCATGATATTAATAGTACCGATTTTCATTGGTTCAAGTGAACTTATTTGTGAAATATCAACTGCTTCTGCTGTCCCAGCTGTAACGACTACTAAAAAAGAATAGTCTTCAATTGTTTCTTTAACAACAGCACAATTAGCTAACTCTACTGCCGTCATCATTCCTATTGACTGTGTAGTCGGTATATTTCGTTCTTCCATCAAGCTAATTAGGTCTTTTTTATTAACGAGATATTGATTGTTATTGCTAACGTGGAAGTTGCAGAAATGGCTGGCCCAATTAATCCCTTCACCTATTACTCCATTTGATATCGTCCTTAATGGATTTTGAAAGGCCACATGAATCAATTGATCGTCCTGCTCCAATTCAAAGGCAGAGTAAAATGGATAATTTTGATCATTAATATCCTCTTTTGGCGTTAGAAACAACTGGGATTTAGCAATTTTCGGATGTGGTTGGGAAGTAATTTCAACTTCATATACCTCTTCCAATAATTCTGCCTTTGCAAGAATGGTTTGATCACCAAGATCAACTAGTTCACCTTGTTTCATCAATCCGATTCGATCTGCAAAAAGGGCCGCAGCATTTAAATCATGTAAGATTGCCAGTACCGTCAAATTATAATTCTGCTGCCATTCTTTTAATAGGTTCATCATTTCAAAAGTATGTTTAATATCTAAATGATTCGTTGGTTCGTCTAATAATAATATTTTCGGTTCTTGCGCAAGAGCTTTTGCCAGTAGCACCCGTTGCTTCTCACCACCACTTAAATATTTAAATGGCTTATTTTTATAATCACCAATCTTGGTAATCTCCATTGCTTGTTCAACAATCCGCAAATCTTCCTTTGAATTGGTTTTAATAATACCCTTTTGATGGGCATACCGCCCCAGGGAAACGATTTCTTTAACAGTAAAGTCAAACTCAACATTTTCCTCCTGAGACAGAACGGCCATGAATTTTGCTTTTTCAAATGTAGAGATTTTTGAAAGGGGTTGACCAATAAGTTTTATTTCTCCCTTAGCAGTAGTCAATGCACCAGTAATCAACTTAAAAAGAGTCGTTTTTCCGCTACCATTTGGTCCGATTAATGTAAAAAATTCCCCAGGCCGTACTTGAAAACTGACATTTTTAATAATATGGTGATTGTCCTTATAACCGCCGAATACATTCTCTACTGTTATCAATCGAAATTACCCCTTCCTAGCTTTTTCCCTAATTAATAGTAAGGCAAAAATCGGTGTCCCAATTAAGGCAGTAATAACACCTATCGGCAATTCACTCGGTGCAATCAACGTTCTCGCTAGTAAATCAGCAATCACTAAATAACTACTGCCAATCAACATTGATAACGGTAGAACATGACGATGATTAGGACCAACCAGTAAGCGAACTAAATGAGGAATCACCAAACCAACGAAACCTACGGTGCCTGATACAGCAACTGAAGCCCCTGTTAAAAGAGACGCACCAATCAAAATCAATACTTTACTTTTTTTAACATTGACGCCAATATTCTCTGCCGAGGATTCACCCAATGCTAAGGCGTTTAATTCCCGGTGGCTTAGCAATAGCATGGCTGAACCAATAATCAAAAACGGGATGATTAATGTAACATGAGTCCAGCCTCTCATGCCAATATTGCCCATCAGCCAGTAGAGGATTTGCCCAACATCCTCCCTTGGGCTTAACGAAATAACTAAGGATATGAGTGCTCCAATAAAAGCACTGACGATTATGCCAGCTAAAATAATCGTTTCAATGGAGAGGTGTCGACTCGACAAGCGCGTGACACCAAATACGAGTAAAAGTGCTGCAAATCCGCTTAAAATCGATATGATAGGTAAGGTATACTCATATAACCCAACTATCGATATTTGAAAAAATAAAACAAAAACGGCCCCAAGTGCGGCACCAGACGAAACCCCGATGGTATATGGGTCAGCTAGTGGATTTCGCAATAATCCTTGAAATGCTGCCCCAGCAAGAGAAAGAGCAGCGCCTACCAATATCCCTAACAATACCCTTGGAAATCGAATTTCCCAAATAATCATATTAACGTTTTCAGGAACGTCCTCTAACCAACCAAGTCCTAGCGTATGTTCAGCAACTATATGTAAAATTACCGGGATTGGAAAGCTAACACTACTTATCAATAAAGCAAGCAGGGCTGTACCAAGTACAAGCCCCACACAAATTACATACAACCAAAAGATTTTATTCCCCAAAAACTTCCGGATAAATGAGTTTGCCAAGTGTCTCAATCCCATCAATTAGTCTCGGTCCAGGTCTAGTAACCATATCATTATCTACATCTAACACCTGTTTATTTTTAATCGCTGGAACCTCTGCCCAGCCTGTACGGCTTAACACTCCATCTCGAGGATTTTCCACAAAATAACCATAGGTTGTAATAATTACTTCAGGTTTAAAAGCTACAATTTCCTCTTCTGTAAACTTTACCCAACCTTCTTGTTCACCAGCCACATTGATTGCTTGAACTGCTTCAAGCATTTCATGCATGAATGTTCCTTTCCCAGTTGTAAATATATCTGGACTAGGAGAAACTTCAACCCATACTCTTTTTTTCGTTTTTACCGCTTTTGCTTTTTCTTTAATTTCAGCCATTCGCTGTTTCATTTCCGAAATGATTTCTTTAGCTTTTTCCTCTGTCCCCGTTGTTTTAGCAATCAGGGTAATCGATTTATAAACTTCATCAAACGATGTTGCTTCGTTCACAACGACAACGGTGATTCCTGCTTTTTTTAGCAACTCTAAAGCATCACCGTGCTTGGTTTGGTGGGATGTTGTAACAAGCGCCAAATCGGGAGCCAATGATAGAATTTTTTCTACATTTATGTCAAAAGCCCCGACCTTATCAATGTCTTTTACTTCTTCAGGATAATTATCATATTTAGAAACCCCAATTACCTTTTTGCCAAGACCTAAAGCAAATGCAGTTTCTGTAATACTAGGAACCAAAGAAACAATCGTTTTTGGCTCCTTTTCGATCACGACATCCTTTCCTGTTCCATCAACTACTGTGATTGGATATGCTTCTGACGTGTTATCTTTGGACTTACTCCTATCTTTATTTGCCGATTTCTCTTCTTGGTCACTGGTGCATCCTGTTAAGAATGCAAACATCACGATAAGAAGGACACTTACAATTCGCCATTGTTTTACTTTTATTATACCCATCTCTGTCTACTCCCTCTGCATCTATATTTTTCTCACAAAAAAACGCCTTTTCTCTTCGAAAGACGTCAAAAAATGCAACTAAAGTCAATAGGGCAGAAAGTGAAAACATTAATTGTTATCATCTATGTATCATTAGCCAAACCGCTTTAAAAGCACCTTTTCCTCGAAGGCAACTTTAGGATGAAAAATAGGCAGGTCTCCTGGCTTACGCTTCATCGATCGGCTATCCTTCCCATACTACAAGAGTACAGTGGCTCGCTAGCTTCACTCAACGCACACAGTGGCGGGACCGCATTGGATTTGTACCAAATTTCCCTTTTAACCTTGTTTAACAAGGACCAATTTTTCTAATTTATTCGTTTTTTTGTGTCACCTAAATATTATAGGGAATTTCCACTACTTTGTAAATGATATTTTATCATTTGTCTCTGTTAAACTAGGCTGTTGATTTCCGTTCCAGGCACGAGCGGTTCGCGGGCTC
>CALCRD010000014.1 GCA_937894355.1 uncultured Bacillus sp. | reverse complement strand
AAGCACCAGCCCAACCAAAAGGTCAAACACCGGCACAACCAGGAACACAAAGTCCGGCACAGCCAAACACCCAAGCACCAGCTAAGCCGAAGATTCAAGAAGCTCCAAAGAATAATGCTCAAGCACCAGCAAAGGGAAAAGAACCACCGAAGAAGCCTACGGCAGCTAATACACCTAATGGTTTTTCACAGAATGATATCAAATTACTAGCTAATGCTGTCTATGGTGAATCGAGAGGTGAGCCCTATATTGGTCAGGTGGCAGTGGCAGCAGTCATTTTAAATCGAGTAAATAGTGCGATTTTCCCAAATACAGTTTCCGGCGTTATTTTTGAACCAGGTGCATTTACAGCAGTTGCTGATGGGCAAATTTATTTAACACCCAATGAAAATTCCAAAAAGGCCGTATTAGATGCTATCAATGGCTACGACCCTACCGGTGAAGCAATTTATTATTTTAATCCAGCAACCGCAACAAATAAATGGATTTGGGGCAGACCTCAAATTAAGAAAATTGGTAAACACATATTCTGTAAATAGAGAGGTGAACGCTTTGCTTAGAGGGATTCTAATAACTGTATTAACATTAGGTGTTGCAGGAACCGCGTTTTGGGGATATCAAGAGCATCGAGAGAAAAATGCTATTCTCCTTAATGCCGAAAACAATTATCAAAGAGCTTTCCACGATTTAGCTTATAACATTGATCTTTTGCATGATAAAATTGGGACAACTTTAGCGATGAATTCCCGGAAGTCGCTTTCTCCAGCTCTAGTAGAGGTATGGAGAATTGCTTCTGAGGCTAATAGTGATGTTGGTCAATTGCCTTTGACTCTTTTACCCTTTAATAAAACAGAAGAGTTTCTCGCTCAAATAGGTGATTTTAGTTATCAAACAGCTGTAAGAGATCTAGATAAGGAGCCGCTAAATGACAAAGAGTACGCCGCTTTACAAGGTTTATATAAACAATCAGCTGATATTCAAGGTGAGATAAGAAAGGTCCAACATCTTGTCCTGAAAAATAATTTGCGTTGGATGGATGTTGAGATGGCACTCGCAACGGGGAAGGAAAGTGCTGATAATACCATTATTGATGGTTTTAAAACAGTTGAGAAAACGGTTGGGGCGTACTCTGAAACTGACTTTGGACCAGCCTTCATTAATATGCAAAAAAAAGATGAAAACTATAAACGTCTTAGTGGAAAGACAATTTCCGAACAAGAGGCAATTAAAACTGCGAAACAATATGCTAATCTTGGCGATGATGTCACTGTGAAGGTAGAGAAGAATGGTAAAGGATCAGATTACGGGTTTTACAGTGTTTCTCTTCAAAAGAAGCAGAATCATCTTGAAGCTAATTTGGACATAACCAAAAAAGGTGGTCATCCAATTTGGCTAATTGTTTCAAGAGATGTAAAGAAACAATCATTAAGTTTAAATGAAGCTACTAACAAAGCAATCGAGTTTCTTAAACAACATGAATACAAGGATTTAGACCTATTTGAAAGTACACAGTACGATAATATCGGTGTTTTTACCTTTGTCGGAACAAAAGATGATATTCGGATTTATCCAGATGCGATAAGAATAAAAGTCGCTTTAGATAATGGGCAATTATTAGGGTTTTCAGCAAATGATTATTTGAAATCTAAGCATACCAGAGAAATTCCCCAACCAAAGATTAGTAAAGAAGAAGCAAAATCGATGATGAATCCAAATTTAAAAGTCATGGAAGATCGAATGGCCGTAATCTTAAATGATGTAAATAAAGAGGTACTATGTTATGAATTTTTAGGAACACTCGGGGATGATACTTACCGAATTTTTATTAATGCGGATTCTGGTTTAGAAGAAAAAGTTGAAAAGCTTGAAAATGCAGAACCCGTATATGAAGATGTTGTGTAGGAAAAGCATTCTTTTGCTTTTCCTTTTTTTGCCTATAGTGAATAAAACTTGAGAAATAAACAACAATATATAGGGAAACTTCCATTCTGTGGGTATCACAATTAATAGGATGTTTTTGCATTTAGACGCTTTACACTTTCTAGCACAAACTTTTATGATGGGAAGAAAAAAGATGAAAAGGTTTGAAAGAATATTAATAAAGATTATTATTATTCAGTTTTTTATTCTTATATTAAGTCAATTTGTTTTTCATAAATTTCAAGTACTTCCCGAGATGAACCAATTGGCACGATATGAAGGGGTAACAGAAAATAATTTTTCGCAGTTTCTAGAGACCTTTAATGGTCAGTAAAGAAAGCAGGCATACCCTGCTTTCTTTTGTATGGAAAAGGTGAGGTGCCAAAGTTGAATTCCGATGGATAGTGAACTAATAGGGAAATTTCAATTTCAACGTTTGGAAGGTTAGAATCGAGAATTCATACTCATTATTAGAAAAAATGACATTATAAAAGGGTTTATTGACAGAGCATTTCTTGAAATTGTGATAAAATAGTAAGGTATATATATATTTTGGGCATCTCGATGGTAGGTAACAGGAGGAATTATGAAAAATAAGATTTCGATTGCAATTGACGGACCTGCTGCTGCAGGAAAGAGTACGGTTGCAAAAATAGTAGCTGAAAAATTTTCTTATATTTATATCGATACTGGAGCAATGTATCGTGCATTAACCTACAAGGTTATTCAAGAAGGAATTGATTTGCAAGACGAAACAAGAGTTATTAATGCCTTGCGTGATTCAAAGATAACCTTATTGCCAGGAGAAAAAGGTCAACTCGTTTTCTTAGATGAAAAGGATGTTACCAATGATATTCGTAAGGCTGATGTAACAAATTCAGTCTCTATCGTTGCCAAGCATCCGCTTGTTCGAACAGAAATGGTGGCTAGGCAACAGCAATTGGCAATCGGTGGCGGAGTTGTAATGGATGGAAGAGACATTGGGACTCATGTTCTTCCTAATGCTGAAGTTAAGATATTCTTATTAGCCAGTGTCGAAGAAAGAGCATTGCGTCGTCATACCGAGAATATTCAAAAGGGTTTTTCTTCTAATTTAGAAAAATTAAAAGAAGAAATAGCGCTAAGGGATAAGCTTGACTCAGAACGGGAAGTAGCCCCCTTGAAAAAAGCTGAAGATGCCCAGGAGATTGATACAACATCACTCTCAATTGATCAGGTAGTGGAAAGAATCATGTCATTCGTACATGAAAGGATCGGATGAATTTGACCTTTTACCAAGTTGGAAAAACCGTCTGTAAGATGGCTATTAAGCCTATTTATAGGTTTGAGGTTATTGGTTCCGAGAATTTCCCAAAGGAAGGTGGAGTGCTTTTATGCACAAATCACATTCATGCCTTAGATCCAGTTGTTGTAGGAATTAATGCTCCACGGCCAGTTCATTATATGGCCAAGGAAGAAATATTTTCGACACCAATTCTCGGAAAAATCCTTCCTAAAGTCTATGCTTTTCCCGTGAAAAGGGGATTAAGTGATCGAGAGGCTTTAAGAAAAGGTCTATCTGTTCTAAAAGAGGGGCATGTATTAGGATTATTTCCTGAAGGAACAAGAAGTAAGACGGGGGAGCTTGGCAAAGGATTGGCTGGTGCTGGTTTCTTTGCATTACGGTCAAAAGCAAAGATATTACCATGTGCAATTATTGGTCCGTATAAGACGTTTGGAAGACTAAAAATCGTCTTCGGTAAACCACTAGATGTTACCGAAGCAAGAGGTAACAAAATCTCTGCAGACGAGATGACAGAAATGATTATGGACGAAATAAGTAAATTAATCAATTCTCATAAATAGTTCCTCTTGCTTGACAAATACTGTTATTTATAAGAAGTTTAATAAAATGGGTCTTTTCGAAAATTTATCAAATTACTCGTTTTTATAGTGGTGCTAATAGCATATTACTAAGAAGCAGTTATTGGATTAAGGAGGAATACATATGGTAGAAGATATGAATCATGTTGAAGTTTCAAATTTTGAGATTGGGAACAAAGTGCAGGGCTTGGTTACAAAAGTTGAAGAAAAACAGGTCCTTGTTAATCTAGAAAACAGTAAATTAGATGGAATTATCCCAATTAGTGAGCTTTCTAGCCTTCATGTTGAAAAAGCATCAGATGTAGTCTCTGAAGGACAAGAATTAGAACTAGAAGTAATTAAAGTTGAAGAAGAAGCAATTATTCTTTCCAAGCGAAAAGTAGATGCTGAAAATGCTTGGGATGATTTAGAAAAGAAATATAATGATGGTGAAGTTTTTGACGCAGAAATAAAAGATGTTGTTAAAGGCGGTTTAGTGGTTGATTTAGGAGTCCGCGGCTTTGTTCCAGCATCTTTAGTTGAATCATTCTTCGTGGAAGATTTTTCTGATTATAAAGGAAAGTCGCTTCCTTTCAAAATTGTTGAACTTGACAAAGAGAAAAATCGCTTAATTCTTTCACACCGTGCAGTAGTTGAAGAACAAAAAGGCAAACAAAAGCAAAATTTAATTGAGTCTCTTGAAGCCGGTCAAGTTTTAGAGGGTACAGTTCAAAGAATCACTGATTTTGGGGCATTCGTTGATATTGGGGGAGTAGACGGATTAGTTCATATCTCTCAATTGTCTCATCAACATGTTGACAAACCAACAGATGTTGTCGAAGAAGGCCAAAAAGTTCAGGTTAAAATATTAAGCGTTGACCGCAGTAATGACCGAATTTCGTTATCAATTAAGGAAACTCTCCCTGGACCTTGGGCAAATATTGCTGAAAGAGCACCAAAGGGAAGTACCTTTACTGGAGTTGTGAGACGGTTAGTATCATATGGAGCATTTGTTGAGGTTTTCCCAGGTGTTGAAGGTTTAGTTCATATTTCACAAATTGCTCATAAACACATCGGGACTCCTCATGAAGTCTTGAAAGAAGGCCAAGAAGTTGATGTTAAAGTTTTAGAGGTAAATGAACAGGATCAACGTCTTTCTTTGAGCATTAAGGAATTACTAGAAAAAGAAGCAGAAGAGATTTTTGATTATGAACTTCCAGAGGAATCCAAAGGATTCCAACTTGGTGAAATGATTGGAGATCAATTAAAGAATCTTAAAAATTAATGGTGATTATGGTGACTAGATCAAAACGAAAATGGGATCATATCAGGCACGCTTTGAATACATTTCAAGAAAGTAACAATAGTTTTGGTGATATTACCTTTGTTCATAAAAGTCTTCCTAATAGCAGTCTTGATCAAATTCAATTAAGAACAAAAATTGGTGAACTTTTGCTAAGTTCACCAATTTTTATAAATGCTATGACCGGTGGTGGCGGTGAACGAACCCTTGAAATCAATCGGAATTTAGCTCTCATAGCCAAAGAGTTGGGTCTAGCAATGGCGGTTGGCTCACAGATGGCCGCCCTTAAAGATAGCAGTGAACAAGGAACATATCAAATTGTCCGAAAAAGCAACCCTAACGGTGTAATCATTGGAAATATCGGGTGGGAGGCTAATGTAGAACAAGCTAAAAGGGCAGTTGATATGATTGAGGCAAATGCCCTGCAAGTACATCTTAATTCTGTCCAAGAATTGACAATGCCTGAGGGCGACCGCAATTTTCAAGGAGCACTTCAGCGGATTGAGGCGATTGTTGAAAATGTTGGTGTTCCTGTTATTGTTAAAGAGGTTGGATTTGGAATGGGGATGGAATCCATAAGGGAACTCGCATCAATAGGTGTAACGACCATTGACATAGGTGGATTCGGGGGCACTAACTTTGCTGAAATTGAGAATGCTCGTCGGGAAATGTCTTATCCGTTTTTTAATGAATGGGGCATTTCAACTCCATCAGCAATTGCTGAGGCGAAAAGTTGTCAATTGCCACTGACAATTATCGGCTCAGGTGGTATCCAATCAAGCTTAGATATAGCCAAAGCGCTTGCTTTAGGAGCAAATGCAGTGGGTATGGCAGGATTTGTTTTAAAAATATTATTAGCAACGGGAATTGAGTCAACGTTGGAGAGTTTGAAGCAATTACACCAGGAGCTTTCGATTATCATGACAGCACTCGGTGCCAAAACAATTGAAGAATTACAGTGCGCACCTGTAGTGATTTCTGGAAGTACTCACCATTGGCTTAACGAACGGGGCATTGATACAAAACAATATAGTCAAAGAAGCAGAGGCTGACCTATGGTCAGCCTCTTTTGATTTAATAAAGGCAAAAAACCGACTCCAAATCGGCCATTTCCTTTTAGTGGTTTCTAACTATACTTGGAATCATTTAGCTTTCTTGCCTCTTCTGGGCTTTGCATTTTAGTTGCTCCTGGATAGTGCAAAGCTTGATCACGATCTGATTCAACTTTGTGGCTATTCTTGAGCTTTTTTTCTTGGCGATCCTTTCCCATTTAGAAACACCTCCTAACCCTTAACATGAATCAATTTTGAAAGTTTCATTCATACCTGAATGAAGTACATAAAATTGACCGATAATGGAAATGTTAGGAGGTAGTGAAATGGAGGGAATTATATTTTTTTGGGGCGGATGGTTTTTGTGGATTATTGCCACCTTTTTTTTACCTAAAAAATCCCCATATCGGTTAAAAGCTGCGGTTTGTATTCTGTTATTGATCATTTTAGTGCCTTATCATTTGACATTTTTGGGTTTTCAGATAAATGCTGCGTTATTACTTCTATACATGTTCAGTTTAGTCCACGTTATTCAGAAAAAGAAAATAGTCAGTTTTTACGTTTTCTTATCTTCATTTATTATTATGCTCGCTTACGTAAGCTTCCTTTTGTTCGAATTATTTGATCCAGTTTGGGTGATATTTAATCATGAACTGATGCTGGGATTTGTTCTGATATATTTGAGCGTGCTACTTCAGTCTGATAAAATTTTACGTTTTTTTACCATTTCTATTGGAGCAATCCAAGGAGAAATACTGTTTTCACTAGTAATAAAGCGATTATCTTTCTCATATCCAATCGGTTCACTTTCGTTTTTTGATTGTTTTACGGTTGCCATAATCCTATTATTTCTTTGGAGTTTAGTTGAAATTGCGATTGTCAATATAGATCATCATTTGGACCAGCAAGGAAGGGAGAAGATGAAGTCAACATGAACGAGTACACATTACCAATAGCCTTTGGCGTCCTAGTTGGAACATTGAGTCGGATTTATATGTTAAGGTCCGATTATCGTCAGTATCCCACATATCTTCATGGGAAAATTATTCATATAGCATTAGGATTTATTGCGGCAGCATTAGGAACCGTTGCAATTCCCTCAATTCTGGAAGAGGAATTTACTGCGGTCACCTTTCTAACGATAGCTGCATCACAATTTCGCGAAGTGCGAAATATGGAACGTAACACTTTAGCAGAATTAGATGGTTATGAAATGGTTCCACGAGGCAGTACCTATATTGAAGGAATTTCGATTGCCTTTGAAAGCAGAAATTATTTAGTGATTTTTACTTCCTTTGTTTCAACGATGGGGTACTTATTGGTGAATTTTTGGGTGGGATTAGCTGCTGCAATCATTTCGATTATTATTTGTAGAGCCTTGATGTCTGGCGGGAAAATAAAAGATATCGTCGATATTGAATATGTTCAACCAAGGTTTGAAGGCCCAGGACTTTATGTTGGAAATATTTATATTATGAATATCGGTTTACCACAAAGACAAGAAGAAGTTTTAAGATATGGAATGGGGTTTATTCTTAAACCCAAAAACTTCAATGCACGGGCGACAATTGCTAATCTAGGGCAGCGGCAAGCTATTCTACATGATGTTTCAAACGCTTTAGGTGTATATCGAGACTCTGGTACTCCGGCACTCGTTCCTCTCGCTAAAAGAGATTTAGACGATGGTAGAATAGGCATATTTGTCCTTCCACAAGAAGACAATATTCATCTTGCGATGGAAATCATTGGCGAAGTACCTACATTGGAAAATGCTATTAGAATGCCTACGAAAAGGAAGAAGGTTGAAGAAGAAGGGGTACAGGTCAAATGAATATAGAAAAATATATTTTAGCTGTGGTGACAACAAATTCCAAAAAAGTACCAAGTGGAACAACTGTGTTTCATTGTGAGTCAAAGGAAGAAATGGCGCATATTGCTGCAAATCTTGAAGCGATATTAGATGGTATTGCCCATTCTTTGAGTGAAGAATTATTTATTATTGTGAAACATTAGGTCGTTTCCAATCTTTTCATTGCTTGGAAGATTTCCCTTTGATAAACTAGTGAAGTTAGACCCTTCTATTTTTATAGATGGGTTTCTTTTCTTATTTGGCTAGCTCCAGCGGCTAGCCCCTCGAGGTCACAAACCAATCCTACCAAAAGGTAAAGAACAACCTTCTGGCCGGCTTGTTTTGTGCTTGTCGGTGCTGGGGTAAAATCCAAAAGCCGATTTTACTACCAAGCCGCTTCCGCTTTTCGTATTTGGAATATTTTATAATTTTTGTCATAATGAATTTAGGCATGGAAAAGAAAGGGTGGTTTTTTTGAAACCAGTAGTTGCCATTGTTGGGCGCCCGAATGTAGGTAAGTCAACAATTTTTAACAGAGTTGTCGGAGAACGAATTTCAATTGTAGAAGATATTCCTGGTGTAACTCGTGACCGTATTTATAGTTCTGCGGAGTGGTTAACACATGATTTTAATATTATTGATACAGGTGGAATTGATATTGGAGATGAACCGTTTTTAGAGCAAATTAGGCAGCAGGCCGAGATTGCTATTGATGAAGCGGATGTGATTATTTTTCTCACTAACGGTAGAGAAGGAGTAACGGCTGCTGATGAAGAAGTCGCTAAAATTCTATATAAAACAAAAAAACCAGTTGTTTTAGCCGTAAATAAAGTGGACAATCCTGAAATGAGAGATCAAATATATGATTTCTATTCCTTAGGATTTGGTGAGCCAATTCCAATTTCGGGTTCGCATGGCTTGGGGATTGGTGATCTTCTTGATGAAGCAGCAAAGCATTTTCCTAATAAAGAGGATAAAGATTATGGAGATGACGTCATTAAATTTAGTTTAATTGGCCGACCAAACGTTGGGAAATCTTCACTAGTCAATGCCATTTTAGGAGAAGAACGAGTCATTGTAAGTAATATCGCTGGAACTACTCGCGACGCAGTTGACTCAGACCTTACTTATAATGGTCAACGCTATATTATTATTGATACAGCAGGAATGAGAAAAAAAGGAAAAGTCTACGAAAGTACTGAAAAATATAGTGTGCTACGTGCGTTAAGGGCCATCGAACGTTCTGACGTTGTTTTAGCGGTTATTGACGCTGAAGAAGGAATTATTGAACAGGATAAAAAAATCGCTGGATACGCACATCAAGCTGGTCGTGCAGTTATTATTGTGGTGAATAAGTGGGATGCAGTTGAAAAGAACGAAAAAACGATGAAGGAGCTAGAAACAAAAATCCGGGCACATTTCCAATTTTTAGACTATGCGCCAATCGTTTTTCTATCTGCTTTAACTAAAAAACGGATTCATACATTAATCCCGATGATTGATATGGCTAGTGAAAACCATGCAAAACGGATTCCAACGACTGTGTTGAATGACGTAATTATGGACGCTGTAGCGATGAATCCTACCCCAACAGATCATGGGAAACGTTTGAAAATTTACTACACTACTCAGGTGTCCATTAAACCGCCAACATTTGTTGTGTTTGTTAATGATCCTGAACTCATGCATTTTTCATATGAAAGATTCTTGGAAAATCGAATTCGTGATGCGTTCGGTTTTGAAGGAACACCGATTAAACTTTTTGCTCGGGAAAGACAATAGAAGTAAACTTGCAATTAGAGATTTTAAGGATGTGATCTGATGGATAGAAAAACAGAAAAATTAGCTGTCATAGGGGCAGGAAGCTGGGGAACAGCACTTGCCCTTGTATTGGCTGATAATGGTCATGAAGTGCGACTTTGGGGACACAATCAAGCTCATATTGATGAGATTAATAGAACTCATACTAACCAGAAGTACCTGCCTGAAATTATCTTGCCAGATTCCATTATTGGGCATTTCTCCCTTGAAGATTCATTAAATGATGTGCAAACGATTATTATAGCGCTTCCAACCAAAGCAATCAGGGAAGTATTAAGGAAAATTATTGGCATCATTACCAAGCCTATTACCATTGTCCATGTTAGTAAAGGAATCGAACCGGATACCTTACTACGGATATCAGAGATTATTGAGATGGAAGTACCTACTTCCTTGCTAAAAGACGTTGTTGTTCTTTCTGGTCCGAGCCACGCTGAGGAAGTAAGCCTTCGTCATCCAACAACTGTTACGGTTTCTTCGAAGAATATGAAGGCCGCAGAAGTCATCCAAGACCTTTTCATGAATAATAGTTTCCGTGTCTACACGAATCCGGATATCATTGGGGTGGAAATTGGTGGGGCATTGAAGAATATTATCGCTTTAGCTGCAGGAATTTCCGACGGACTCGGATTTGGTGATAATGCAAAAGCTGCATTAATGACACGAGGATTGGCTGAAATTGCCAGACTTGGTACGAAGATGGGCGCAAATCCATTGACTTTTTCTGGCTTAACTGGGATTGGGGATTTAATTGTAACTTGTACGAGTGTTCATTCCCGAAATTGGCGTGCAGGGAACCTTCTCGGAAAAGGTCAAAGTCTTGAAGAAGTCCTTAACAACATGGGAATGGTTGTTGAAGGTGTAAGAACCACAAAAGCCGCTCATCAGCTTTCCAAAAAATATGAGGTAAGTATGCCAATTTCCAATGTTTTGCATGATGTGCTCTTTGAAAATGTTAATTCAAGGGATGCAGTGGAATCGTTAATGGGACGAGGCAAAACAAACGAAATGGAAGATTTAATAAATATCGTGGATGGAAAAACAAAATAATGATATTTATCTAGAAAATATAGGCATTTGGGGATACCTTTTCGTTTTATTAAGCATACAATGCAGAGAAGCAACTGGTAGAATGAACCGGTGTTTGTTGGGTGTTTTAGTCAAATGACTGAAGTAGAGATTAGCCCCTCTTTACTTCAGTTTTTTTAATTTTAGATTAACTGGCAGTAAATTACCTGGATTTGGAAGTTTCACTTAATCATATTATTAATCAAGTATTTCTGAGCAACGGTAATGGAATAAAGTGAAAATAAAGAATTTTTTTCGACAGGAAAATTCTTTTTAAGGATAACGTGTGATATAATACATTTCG
Source organism: uncultured Bacillus sp. (assembly GCA_937894355.1). Taxonomy (GTDB): domain Bacteria; phylum Bacillota; class Bacilli; order Bacillales; family Cytobacillaceae; genus Bacillus_BU. The sequence goes on along the minus strand of CALCRD010000014.1, from coordinate 15,505 downwards.
AACAAAGGAGTGTTGAAAATGTCACCAGCTTTAACGAAAATGTGGATATCTCTTTCTGGTATGGGATTTATGTTTTTATCGCTTATTTTTATTTATTTTAGTAGGTATAAACTGAAAGGGGTATTTCGGGTTATAACTGCTATTGTTGCTTATGCTTTAATGATATTGGCTGGGATTATTATTCTTATTGTGGTTCTTAGTGGACCATCACCAGATTAAAAAATACATAGAGTGTAAGGGATTGATAGAATGAAAAAATTTAGTACTCTTTTCATGATGCTGTTAGCTATTATTCTTTTATCTGCATGCATGTATCCTGATGATGAACTGGCAAAAAATAAAATTCCATATGAAGATCAAATAAAATCGGTTCAATCTTCGGTAGACCAATTTCGTGAGAAAAACAATGGTTTACTTCCGATTAAGACAAAAGAAGTAGATACCCCGATTTATCAAAAATATCCGATTGATTTTAAAAAGATTGTACCTGCTTTTATGGCTGAAATACCGGGAAACGCCTATGAAAACGGGGGAGTTTTTCAATATGTATTAGTTGATGTTGAAGCGGATCCTCAGGTGAAATTGTTAGATTTAATGATGGTTGATACCATTCGTGATATTAAACTACGGATTCAATCACAAGGTTTTCCTCCATTTAAAGAAAGGGTTTCCGATAATCTATTTACATTGGATTTTAAAAAAATTGGATATAAGAAAGACCCTGTAGCCGTTAGCCCATTTACTCAAAAAAACCTACCTTTTCTTATTGATGGAAAAGGAGAAATCTACGTTGATTACCGTATTGATTTATATGAAAAATTAAAAAACAAGGAGTATTCCTATCAGGAAGGTGATGATATTCGAGGTATTCTAGTCCAAGACTCGAATTTCGTACCAGCCTTTTCAGTTCCTTATACAATTGATTTAAAAACGAATGAGCCAATCTTTTTGGCAAATTAGTCATAACCCTTTTTCTGCAAAATATATTGTAGGAGAAGGGTTATTTTTATTCCAAAGATTCCCATTCCTTTACTTTTATTAGAAAAACAAAGCTATGTTAAAGAACAATTTGATTTTTACTTATGTTGATTGGAGTGGAAGGTGCGAAGACTCCTGCGGGAGTACGGGGCAGGAGAGACTCACAGGCGCAAAGCGTCGGGGAGGCTCCCCGCTACCGCCCGCGGAAAGCGAAGCACCTGTAACGGAAATCAACTGCCAAGTTTAACACAGTTAAAAACAAAAATAATTAAGGATTAAACGCAGACGATTTAATGGCAAGGAGGTAAAAAAATTTAAAAACAGTCATAAAAAGATAGGACAATGTCATAAATATATACTGTCTAAAAAGGTTCTGAAAAAGGATAATTTTATCCCACTAACGCAAGATTCAAGGAGGGGATCACTTGGAAAAGGTAGATATATTCAAAGATATCGCCGAGAGGACTGGCGGTGATATTTACTTAGGGATTGTTGGTGCAGTGCGTACCGGCAAATCTACATTTATTAAGAAGTTTATGGAACTAGTTGTTTTGCCAAATATAAGAAATGAAGCAGAACGTGCCCGAACTGTAGACGAACTGCCACAAAGTGCAGCAGGAAAAACAATCATGACAACAGAGCCTAAATTTGTTCCCAATCAAGCTGCTTGCGTTTATGTAGATGAGGGTTTAGAAGTAAATATTCGCTTGGTAGATTGCGTCGGATATACTGTCCCAGGGGCAAAAGGGTATGAAGATGAAAATGGACCTAGAATGATTACAACACCGTGGTATGAAGAGCCAATCCCGTTTCATGAAGCAGCTGAAATTGGCACAAGGAAAGTCATTCAAGAGCATTCGACAATCGGGGTTGTCATCACAACAGATGGAACTATCGGAGATATTCCAAGATCAAACTATTTAGACGCTGAAGCTCGAGTAATTGATGAGTTAAAAGAAGTTGGAAAACCATTCATTATGATCATTAACTCGGCACAACCGTATCATCCAAACACGGAGGTATTACGCAAGGAATTGTCCGCGAAATACGATATTCCAGTGTTAGCCATGAGTGTTGAAAGTATGCGGGAAACAGATGTATTAAATGTATTAAGGGAAGCTCTTTATGAATTCCCAGTACTCGAAGTAAATGTGAATTTACCAAGTTGGGTAATGGTGTTGAGGGAAAATCATTGGCTCCGTGAAAGTTATCAAGAGGCAGTGAAGGAGACAGTTAAAGATATTAAGAGGTTAAGAGATGTAGATAGGGTGGTTAATCAATTCGGTGATTTTGAATTTATCGATAATGCTGGTTTAGCGGGAATTGAGATGGGGCAAGGGGTCGCTGAGATTGATTTATATGCTCCAGATGATCTTTACGATGAAGTATTAAAAGAAATCGTTGGAGTGGAAATACGTGGGAAAGACCATTTGCTAGAATTAATGCAAGACTTTGCCCATGCAAAAACCGAATATGACCAGGTTTCAGAGGCATTGAAAATGGTGAAACAAACTGGCTACGGAATAGCTGCACCTTCTTTGGCAGATATGAGTCTTGATGAGCCAGAAATTATCAGGCAAGGATCGCGGTTTGGCGTGCGATTAAAAGCGGTGGCACCTTCTATCCATATGATTAAGGTGGATGTCGAATCAGAATTCGCTCCGATTATTGGTACTGAGAAACAAAGTGAGGAGCTTGTTCGGTACTTAATGCAGGATTTTGAAGACGACCCATTGTCAATTTGGAACTCTGATATTTTTGGTCGGAGCTTAAGTTCAATCGTAAGAGAGGGAATTCAGGCTAAATTGTCCTTGATGCCAGAAAATGCCCGATATAAATTAAAAGAAACATTAGAACGAATTATTAACGAAGGATCAGGTGGGCTCATCGCCATTATATTATAAAGCCTGTTGGGAATTAAGTGGGATAAAAGGTCGATGATTACTTAGGCTGACTCAATCGATATGTTTATCACTATAGGATGGTAAGGATCAACGGACGATTCCATCCTGTAGTGAACATATTTTTGAGTCAGCCTTTTTATAAGCCTTTTTTTAAAAAAAGGGCTCAGTTAATGATAAATGTTGATTTTGAACACATTGTTGATTGGAGCGGAAGACACGCAGACTCCTGCAGGAGCACGAGCTGAGTGAGACTCCGAAGGAAGGAACGACCGAAGGAGTCCGTCGTGCGAGCCTGCGGAAAGCGGAGTGTCTGGAGCGGAAATCAACAGCCAAGTTTAACAGAACCTAAAAAAATAATCTAATAAACAACAAGTTAATAGTAAAAAGTTATTTGGTAAATGTTCGGTCTTGTCATATTATTCTGGAAAATTAACTTCAAATGAGTGTAATTTTTTACAATTGTGTTGCAAATGTGAAAAGAATCCTATTATTTCGCGGATTCTGCTTGATAAGAACAAATGATTGTGATAATCTTTTAACAGAATTAGCGTTTGATGCTGTAAAACCTTGAGAATAGAGGGTTTTAACTGTTTTTTTCAGGTTTTTGTATCTTTTTTTAAAATTATTGCTAAACCTGATAAATAAAAAACATCATAACGTATAAAATTCTGTGATTTTGTTTAGAAATGTAGGTAAGAATCCTATTTTTTACTGAATGCACCATATTTTTGGGAGGAGGTGAATAGCATGAACAAGACAGAACTAATCAGTGCAGTTGCAGAAGCTAGTGAACTTTCTAAAAAAGACGCTACAAAAGCGGTTGATGCTGTTTTCGAGACTATTTTAGAAGCTTTGAAAAATGGTGACAAAGTTCAATTAATCGGTTTTGGTAACTTCGAGGTTCGTGAACGCGCTGCTCGTAAAGGACGCAATCCACAAACTGGAGATGAAATTGAAATTGCTGCAAGCAAAGTTCCTGCATTCAAACCAGGTAAAGCGCTTAAAGATGCAGTTAAATAATTACATAAACTTGCTTTGAGCGATTGCTTAAGCAAAAGACCGCGGTTTTCTACCGCGGTCTTTTATTAATTTTACACACTAGTCAACAAAAATAATAAACAATTGAAAATCGGCTCTTTTGCTTGTGATAAAATGGTTATGCTAATATAAGAATAGCTATTGAAATCTATTCATCAAACTTCTATAAGATTGATGTCAAAATCAATCGAGCTCAATCCGGAAATCTGTAAAAAGATAATTTGATGCTTTTTGTTAGGGAGGTGGTCCTCCGTAATGGACAGAAAAAATGTTTCGAATGGAGATTATATTGTCATCAAGGCATTTGAAGATGGAGTAAATGTCATTGGTTTGACAAGAGGAACGGATACTAGATTTCACCATTCTGAAAAGCTAGACCGTGGTGAAGTAATGATTGCTCAATTTACTGAACATACTTCGGCAATCAAAATTCGAGGAAATGCCAAGGTTTTTACACCTTATGGTGAAATTGAAAGTGAAGCAAAAAAATAATTTAATCACTAACTAATTATTTTTTTATGGTTAGTGGGGATTGTTTTTATGATAAATATGTAAGCATTTTATCTTTTATGATATAATGAGGACTGCCTTTAATTGTGAGTGGATTCACTAGAGCAAAACAATAGGAAACAGGCACTTTTTTTATGCTTTGAAAGTATCTCCTTAAGTAGGAGTTCAATAAATACAGCTTAACGTGTTTGTATTTGTAATAAATCCCAAGTGGGTATAGGGATAACAGCACGTAAAAGTCCGATTAAGTTCAACTAACCATCAAAGGAAGAAAAGCCTAAAGATGGTAGTTTCACTATATATTACTTTGGGGAAACAAGGGTGATTATTTTGCATCATATTCAATCAAAATTAGCTGATTTGAAAGAGCTTATTCGACAAAAAGCTTTTCATCCATATTTGGCTCAAAATATTCAGAGCGCTTCTATTGATGAAGATAAGCTTTTGTTATTAATCTCAATCTTTGATCAGTTAAATTTACCGGATAGTGAAACCAATACTTATATAACCGCCACAACACTAATCCAATTGGCCCTTGATACTCATGACCATGTTCATTCAAATTCGATAGAAGCGCATTTAAAAAGTCAGCAATTAACAGTATTAGCCGGCGACTTTTATAGCGGTTTATATTATAAATACCTTTCAGAAATCAATGATATTGCGTTAATATTGGAGCTATCTAGAGGGGTAAAAGAAATTAATGAGCACAAAATCATGGTTTATGAACAGTACCAAACCAATGATATTAGTCAAGTTCTTACCAGTCTGAAAAAAATTGAAGGTGCTTTATTAGAAAAAATCACGAATTTTTTCCATGCTGAGCTTTGGACTGACTTTGCCTTAAACTTTTTATTAGTCAAACGGTTATTACACGAAAAAAATCAGTTTCTTGTTTCTGGATCATCTGTTGGGATTGACGCACTTAGGTTGTCTGTTTTTGGTAATCTTGATAAAAGTGAAACTCGACTGACTAACAATCATGATCAGCAAAAAGAGATAATTCTTGTCATCAATCGTGAAATTAATCAGGCTATTCAAGCAATGGAGTTAGGGAGAAGTAAACTCCCACAGCTAAATAAACTACTAGAAGACAGGATTCAAGATATTTTGAATCAACATCGAACAATGGCCAAAACATTTGCGGAGGAAGGGTAACAAATGCAGCAATCAAAAGAAGAGCGCGTCCATAAAGTCTTTGAAAAAATTTATCATAATTACGATAAAATGAATTCAGTCATTAGTTTTCAACAACATAAGAGTTGGCGTAAAGATACGATGCGGCGGATGGATGTTCAAAAAGGTAAGTCTGCCCTTGACGTATGTTGTGGAACTGCAGATTGGACAATTGCTTTGGCAAATGCTGTTGGACAAGACGGGAAAGTAGTCGGATTGGATTTTAGTAAAAATATGCTGAAAATTGGACAAGATAAAGTTAAGGATTTTAAAAACATTACGCTTATCCATGGAAATGCGATGGAACTTCCTTTTGCTGATAATAGTTTTGAATACGTAACCATCGGATTTGGATTAAGAAATGTTCCTGATTATTTACAGGTTTTAAAAGAAATGAAGCGAGTTTTAAAGCCAGGTGGAATTGCTGTTTGTCTGGAAACCTCTCAGCCAACAATGTTTGGTTTTAAACAACTTTACTATTTTTATTTCCGATTTATTATGCCTGTTTTTGGAAGGTTATTCGCAAAAAGCTATAAAGAATATTCCTGGCTTCAAGAATCAGCCCGTGATTTTCCAGGTATGAAAGAATTGGCCAATGTTTTTGAACAAGCTGGATTTAAAGATGTACAATATAAACCGTATAGTGGTGGAGTGGCAGCTGTTCATATCGGGCATAAACAGAAATAGAAAAATTAAGTGACAGGCTTCAAGGGTATTAAATGTGTATTAAAAAATAGATAGATTCAAAGCTGGGTGGATACCATGAAATATAAAATGATGTATTCATTTTTGAGTTCGGATATTAATGTTATTGAAAAAGAGCTGGAGGCAGCCATTAACACTGAGGCTCCTTTATTGCGCCAAGCATCTTTGCATTTATTGCAAGCTGGGGGGAAAAGAATTCGTCCAGTTTTTGTTTTACTTGCAGGGAAATTTGGAGAATATGACATTCACGTAATCAAAAATGTAGCGGTGACATTAGAACTTATTCATACGGCCAGTCTTGTTCATGATGATGTTATTGATGACGCTGAACTAAGACGTGGTAAGTTAACAATTAAAGCCAAGTGGGATAATCGGATTGCCATGTACACGGGGGATTATATTTTTGCTCGTGCGCTTGAGCTTATGACGAATATTAAAAATCCTGTTGCCCACAAAATATTGTCCAATACAATGGTCGAACTTTGTCTTGGGGAAATAGAACAGATTAAAGATAAGTACCGCTATGAACAAAAATTAACCGATTATTTGCGCAGAATAAAACGGAAAACAGCATTACTAATTGCTGCAAGCTGTCAACTAGGTGCTGTTGCTACAAACGTTGATGAGTCCATTCATAAGAAATTATTTCAGTACGGCTATTTTGTGGGTATGTCCTTTCAAATTATCGATGATGTATTAGATTTTACTTCCACTGAAAAAGAATTAGGAAAACCAACTGGTGGAGATTTATTACAAGGAAATATTACCCTTCCAGTACTTTATGCGATGGAAAACCCGCTAATAAAACAGGAAATTATTAAGGTCCAAGAAAATACCAGCAGAACTGAGATCGATAAAATTATCACAATGATCAAAAATTCTGATGCAATTGAAAGATCCCTTGTGATAAGCGACCGTTATTTAAATAAAGCGCTGGCCATATTAGATTCTCTTCCACCTAGTAAATCAAAAAAAGTATTGCGAGAAATTGCGATGTATATCGGGAAGCGAAAATTTTAATAAGTTGCGAAAATTAGTAATCAATGGTAATATTTTTCATGGATTGCAGTAAGTAAGTTTGCAGTCCTCATACATACGAGTTTTAGGAGTGAAATAAATGGAAAAAACATTTTTAATGGTAAAGCCTGACGGCGTACAACGTAATTTAATTGGTGAAATCGTTTCTCGTTTTGAGAAAAAAGGATTCCAATTAGTTGGAGCAAAACTAATGAGTATTCCTGTAGAACTTGCAGAACAGCATTACGGAGAACATAAAGAACGTCCTTTCTTTGGAGAGTTAGTTGAATTTATTACTTCTTCACCTGTTTTTGCAATGGTTTGGCAAGGTGAAAACGTAATCTCAACAGCTCGCTCAATGATGGGTGCAACAAATCCAAAGGATGCCCTTTCTGGAACAATTCGTGGCGATTTCGCTGCAACAGTTGGAAAGAATATCATCCACGGATCAGATTCACAAGAAAGCGCAGTTCGCGAAATCGGATTGTTCTTTAATGAATCAGAGTTAGTTGAATACTCAAAATTAATGAATGAGTGGATTCAATAAAATTATTTTTTTGGCACTTGTGTAAGTACAAGTGCTTTTTTTGTATTCGATTTCAGCGTTTCCATTCTTTTTGAACGGAAAAGTGTTCATTTGCCAAACTGAATCCTTAACACTTAGGCTGTTTTAAACTTGGCTGTTGATTTCCGCTCCAGGCACGAGCGGTTCGCGGGCGGTAGCGGGGAGCCTCCTAGGCGCTTTGCGCCTGTGAGTCTCCCCTGCCCCGTACTCCCGCAGGAGTCTCCGTGCCTTCCGCTCCAATCAACTAAGTTCGAAAAATCAACATTGAACATTAACCACATCCAACACTTTGAAAAGGGTCGTAGGATAAGATTTTTTTACAGTACAGCATAGTTCGTGTTAAAATGACTTAATTCATTGTTTTTTGTCCTAATAATTTCATTTTTGTTCATGGATAGTTAGGAAATTCATGAGGTTTTTTTGAGTTGAAAATTTTCAATTTTTAATTATTTGCTATTTTTTTATTATAAGGCGTATGTTATATTGAAACATAATCCTTTAATGAGTTGAAGGAGGAAAGCGTAATGAGATATTTAACAGCTGGGGAATCACATGGTCCCCAATTAACAACCATTCTTGAGGGTATTCCTGCAGGGATGCCACTATTAGCCGAAGACATAAATGAGGAACTTGGTCGGAGACAAAAGGGGCATGGTCGTGGCCGAAGAATGCAAATTGAAACAGATACGGCTGAAATAATGTCGGGAGTCCGTCATGGTTATACACTTGGCTCGCCCATTGCACTTGTTGTGGAAAATAATGACTGGAAGCATTGGACACAGATTATGGGACAAGCACCGGTTGATAATGAAGAAGAAAATGAAATTAAAAGACAAATCACTAGACCTAGACCAGGACATGCGGATTTAAATGGTGCTATCAAATATGGTCACAGGGATATGAGAAATGTTCTAGAAAGATCTTCTGCTCGTGAAACTACCGTAAGAGTAGCGGCAGGTGCTGTAGCTAAAAAACTTCTTTCTTTATTAGGGATTCAAATTGCTTCCCATGTAATTGAAATTGGTTCTATTAAGGCTTCAGAAGCACAGTATGCATCTATTTCTGAACTAAGTGAAAAAACTGAAAATTCGCCAGTTCGTTGTATTGATCCCGTTGCTGAGAAGGAAATGATGAATGCAATTGACGAAGCGAAACAAAATGGCGATTCAATTGGTGGCGTGGTTGAAGTAATTGTTGAAGGTATGCCTTCAGGAATTGGTAGCTATGTTCATTATGATCGCAAATTAGATGCTAAAATTGCTGGCGCAATTGTAGGGATTAATGCTTTTAAAGGCGTAGAAATTGGAATCGGCTTTGAAGCAGCAAGAAAACCTGGTAGTGAAGTTCATGATGAAATTATTTGGGACGAAACTAAAGGATATTCTCGTAAAACAAATCGCTTAGGAGGATTTGAAGGTGGAATGACAACAGGAATGCCGATCGTTGTTCGTGGCGTGATGAAACCAATTCCAACCTTATACAAACCTCTACAAAGTATTGATATTGAAACGAAAGAACCATTTGCTGCTAGTATTGAACGTTCTGATAGCTGTGCTGTTCCGGCTGCTGCCGTTGTAGCTGAAAGTGCCGTTGCCTGGGAGTTAGCTAAGGCGATCGTCGAAGAGTTTCATTCTGACCGTTTCGATTCTCTTGCCGAGCAGGTTCGTGAGTATCGAGAATATGCGAGGAAATTTTAATGGAAACAGTTGAAATCCAAACCAAATCCAAGGAATATTCAGTATTTATTGGTTCGGGTGTTTCTAATAGGCTGCAAACTTTTATTAAAGATCAATTTCCGAATGTCTCATCCATCCTAATCATTACTGATGACACGATTGGAAAACTGTATTTGCCGAAGCTTGAAGCAGAATTAGCAGAGTTAGAGACAACGCATTTTATCGTTCCAAGTGGGGAAACTGCAAAAACTTTTGAAATTTATTATGAATGTTTAACATATGCATTAGAACAAAAATTAGATCGAAAATCATTAATTATCTCCTTTGGTGGAGGAGTAGTTGGTGATTTGTCAGGGTTTGTTGCGGCAAGCTATATGCGGGGGATACCGTTTATTCAGGTGCCAACAACCATACTAGCTCATGACAGTGCAGTTGGTGGTAAGGTAGCCATTAATCATCCATTAGGAAAAAATATGATTGGTGCTTTTCATCAACCCGAAGCGGTGTTTTATGACTTAGATTTTCTAGGGTCATTGCCGATAAAAGAACAAAGATCAGGATTTGCTGAAATTATTAAACATGCGTTAATCCAAGATCCCTCATTTTATGATTGGATTCGTGAAAATATTTCTGAAATGGGCGATTTATCTGGTGCGAATCTGCAGCATGCATTGGTGCGAGGAGTCCAGATTAAAGCGGTCATTGTAACACAAGATGAGAGGGAAACAGGAGTTAGAGCTTATTTGAATTTCGGTCATACTCTTGGACATGCTATTGAAGCTGAATGTGGCTATGGGGTAATAAGTCATGGCGAAGCAGTAATCATTGGAATGTTATTTGCGTTGAAACTGAGCAAAAGTACTACAGGTCTAGTTTTTGATGAAGCAGAATTTTCTTCATGGTTAGTGGGCTTAGGCTATTCAGTTTCCATACCTGAGGGCTTATCACCACAGAATTTGCTAGACAGAATGAAACAAGACAAAAAGTCTGTTGGACAAAAGGTTCGATTTGTACTGTTGGATCAAATGGGGAATCCAGCAATGTATGAACTTTCTGATGAATTCTTGTTAAACAATCTGCTAGAGTTTTAGAAACAAAGGGGGGGAAATGGATGATTCGAGGGGTAAGAGGAGCTATTACCGTAAAACAAGATAATGAATCCGAGATTATTTTAGCCACAGAAAGATTATTAATGCAAATGATTAAAGAAAATAATATTAATCCTGATGATGTTGCTTCAGTGTTTATTTCTGTTACAGATGATGTTACGGCAGCATTTCCGGCAAAAGCCGTGCGTAGTCTTGAAGGTTGGACATATGTACCGGTTATGTGTATGAAAGAGATTTCTGTAACTAATTCATTAACCAATTGCATTCGAGTGATGATGCATGTTAATACTACAAAAGTTCAGCATGAAATCAATCATATTTATTTAGAAGGTGCAGAAGTTTTAAGACCTGATTTAAATCCAACTAATCATCATTAATTATGGCTTTTCAAATTGCTGATTTAATTGTACAAAAATGAGATACTAATAGTAAGTAGATGTGAACGGGGTGGAAAAAAATGCAGTGGAAAGAACAAATATTAACATTATCGCCATACCAACCGGGGAGATCCACGGATGAAGTAAAAAGAATGTATGGTTTAGAAAAAATTGTGAAGCTTGCATCAAATGAAAATCCTTATGGATGTTCACCTAAGGTTGTTGCGGCACTACACAATATACCAACTTCTTTTGCTATTTACCCTGGTGGTCATGCAACCAATTTAAGAGAAGCAGTCACTGAGCATTTACAGGTAAATCCTGATCAAATTATTTTTGGGAATGGCTCTGATAATATTATTCAAATTATTTCTCGGTCACTATTAACTCCCGAAGCTAATACAGTGATGGCAACTCCATCATTTTCACAATACAAACATAATGCGGTAATTGAAGGTGCTGAAGCACGAGAAATTCCGTTAGTAAATGGTGAACACGATTTAGATGGTATGTTGAAAGCAATTGATCAACAAACAAAAATTGTGTGGTTATGTAGTCCAAATAATCCAACAGGTGTCCATATCAAGGGAGAAAGCTTAACCCAGTTCCTTAACAGTGTTCCTAAAGATGTCCTTGTTGTGCTTGACGAAGCTTATTACGAATATGTAACAGCTGATGACTATTATGATTCTGTAAAACTTCTTGAGACTTATAAGAATTTAATTGTACTTAGAACATTCTCGAAAATTTATGGATTGGCAAGCCTACGGGTGGGTTATGGAGTTGCAGATTCTTCGGTAATTTCTGCAATAGAGCCTGTAAGAGAACCATTTAACGTTAATACTTTTGGTCAAATTGCTGCTACTGCAGCGATAAAAGACCAAGCTTTTGTTGAAGATTGTAAACAAAAAAACCGTGCAGGTCTTGAGCAATTTTATAAATTCTGTGCAGAACAAAACTTAGATTATTATCCTTCACAAGGAAATTTCATCTTAATTGATATGAAACTTGATGGAAATGAAGTGTTCCAGTATTTGATGGAAAGAGGCTATATTGTTCGTTCTGGAAAGGCATTAGGTTTTCCAACAACAGTAAGGGTAACAGTGGGGTTACCAGAGCAAAACGAAGAGGTTATTGCAGAAATGAAACAACTACTGGAAGCAAAAGCAACCTCTAATAAATAGAATTAGAAGCATACGCTCCTTGGAAGTGCCTTTTTGGACTCCAAGGATGGAATGCTTATGCTTTACAAGGTAAAGGCGGTGGTCTTTTTGCAGGGCCGTGTATTTGTAATAGGGCTAGGGCTGATTGGTGGATCCCTAGCTCTTTCTATTAAACGTGCCAATAAGGAAGCAATTATTATTGGTTTTGATGTAAATGAGAGACAAAGAATACTTGCTAAGATGCTGGGTGTCGTTGATGAAACGGTGAATGAAATTAGCGTTGGTGCAAAGCAGGCAGATTTAATTATTATTGCTACACCTGTAAACGTGGCCGAAGAAATCATTCAAAACCTTTCGGAAATGAAATTAAGAACAGATGTAATTATTACGGATGCCGGCAGCACGAAGGCGAAAATTGTCGAAGTGGCAAATTGCCTAACTGAAAAAGGGGTTACCTTTATTGGTGGACATCCAATGGCAGGTTCTCATAAAAGCGGTGTTACAGCTGCCAAAGAATTCCTGTTTGAAAATGCATTTTACTTATTAACTCCAGGTGAAGGTGTTAAACAAGAGCGAATTGATACATTAAAAAATTGGCTAGAAGGAACAAAAGCAAAATTTTTAATTGTAACACCTGAAGATCATGATTTTATGACTGGAGTAATCAGTCATTTTCCACATGTTATTGCTGCATCACTTGTTCATCAGGCCGAGCGATCTAGTCGAACCCAAAATTTAGTTACTCGACTGGCAGCTGGTGGGTTTCGCGATGTCACACGTATTGCTTCTAGTAGCCCAGAAATGTGGCGGGATATACTCATCCATAATAAACCAGTTCTCCTTGGAATCTTCCAAGAGTGGATCGAAGAGATGGAGCACGTTACAACGATGCTCGAAAATGATAACGCTGAAGCTATTTATCAGTATTTTTTAACAGCAAAACAATATAGGGATGAAATGCCGATAAAAGAAAAAGGTGCCATTCCGGCATTTTACGATTTGTTTGTTGATATTCCTGACTATCCTGGGGTTGTATCAGAAATTACAGGCTATTTAGCCAAAGAAAGAATAAGCTTAACCAATATTCGAATTCGTGAAACTCGCGAGGAAGTCTACGGAGTTTTGGTTATTAGCTTTCAAACTGAGGAGGACCGAAAACGGGCTGAAAAATGTATCGGAGCGTATACAGACTTCGAAACATCCGTTGGTCCATAGACTGAAAAGGGTGATAACATGGGACAAATTCAATTACATACGAATGCTACAGGATTATCTGGAGAAGTACTAATTCCTGGAGATAAATCGATTTCACATCGCGCTGTAATGTTCGGTTCTATAGCTAATGGAACTACAACAGTGACCAATTTTTTACTTGGAGAGGATTGTCTAAGTACAATTGCTTGCTTCCGCAAATTGGGTGTTACCATCAATCAAGAAGAAAATACAGTTACTATCTATGGAAATGGACTTGCTGGACTTAAAGAATCCTCCGAAGTATTGGATGTTGGTAATTCAGGAACAACTATCCGTTTGTTAATGGGTATTTTAGCAGGTCTACCTTTTCACCATGTATTAGCTGGTGATCAGTCGATTGCCAAAAGACCGATGACAAGAGTTGTCTCTCCATTGTCATTAATGGGTGCTAATATTAGTGGAAGAAACAATGGAGAATTCACTCCTATTGCCATTCAGGGCGGAGAATTAACGGGAATGGAATACAAACTTCCTGTCGCAAGCGCTCAAGTAAAATCGGCTATTCTATTCGCTGGTTTACAAGCGAGTGGGGAAACAATTATTCTTGAACCAGCAAAAACCCGTGACCATACTGAAAGAATGATTCGTCAATTTGGTGGAGAAGTAGTAAGCGATAATCTCACAGTGAAAATCAAAGGTGGGCAAGCATTAACCGGCTGTAATTTCCAGGTTCCTGGGGATATATCATCTGCTGCATTCTTTCTTGTTGCTGGTGCTCTTGTATCAAATAGCGAGATTGTTCTGAAAAATGTTGGCTTAAATCCGACTCGAACAGGCATCATTGATGTCATGCAAGCGATGGGAGCAGATCTAACGATACTAGCTAATTCCGGTGACGAAGCAGAACCTACAGGTGATATTATCATAAAAACTTCAGAATTAAAGGGAACTATAATTGAAGGAGATATTATTCCAAGATTGATTGACGAGATTCCAATCCTAGCTTTACTGGCAACACAAGCGAAAGGGAAAACCATTATAAAAGACGCTCATGAGTTAAAGGTAAAGGAAACCAATCGTATCGACACCGTTGCTGGTGAACTTACAAAGCTTGGTGCTTCAATTGAAGCAACTGATGATGGTATGATTATTTATGGGAAAACTTCGCTCCATTCAGGTGAGGTATCTAGTCATGGTGATCACCGAATTGGGATGATGTTGGCAGTCGCTGCATTAATCACTGATGGAGAAGTAAAGCTTGAAAACGCTGACGCTATCTCAGTATCTTATCCGAAATTTTTTAGCGATTTAGCGGACTTAATGAAATAAAAAACAGGTGCTTGGATTATTCCATAGCACCTGTTCGTCATTTACCACCGAAATAACGCGCATAAAGCCCTTGAATTCCGCCGACACCGTTCATAGGGGAAATAAATAGTCATAATTATATAAATTCGTCATAGCCTGTCTTAAGACCGTAAAAAAGAGGGTGGGTTCATGACTTATATTATTGAAAATGCCAATATAATTTGCCAACAAACTATTAAAACAACTTCCTTTCTAATTAACCAAGACCGAATCGCCTCTGTTCAGGCCTCTTTTAAAAGATTAAATCACATGAGAATGAATGTTAGTCCCTTTATCATGACTCCGACTTTTGTTGTGTATAATCAGAACATTTCAGAGAAGAAGTCATTTCAAGAAACAAAAAATTATCTGATTGACCAATTTATAAAAAAAGGATGTACGACCATTTTAACCACTGCTGAAATGAACTATGAGTTTGAGTTCCAAGCAGCAATAAAGCGTAAAAAGGCCAGCTTCAATACCAGCCCGATTGACTATATCGTGGCTGTAAAGGTTCCGGTTCGAATGCTAACTCCTTCCTTTATTCGAAAATGTAAGAAAGAAAAAGTACCGGCAATATTTTTAAGTATTGATCGTCCTGATGAGCTGTTATCCGTGCCATGGGGTTGGATTCGTGACTCATTGTTTCCGTACAATTGCCCAATAATCCCGGTTTTCTCAGTTAAGCAAGAGAAAGAACAACAACAGTGTAGAGATGTTTGGAAAAAAATAGTGGCTAATGAAAA
>CALCRD010000013.1 GCA_937894355.1 uncultured Bacillus sp. | reverse complement strand
TGCTGCACTAAGGTCAGGAAACTCCTCCAGCCACCCTACGATGGTTATTTCATGCAAAGGGACCTGAAGTGAAGGCTTTACTAAAATATTGTGAAGAGCCGAAGACAATAACAGAAATGCGTGAATATCTTCCAAGGTATTTGACAAATTATTATTTCAAAAAGTTTATTGTAAACCCTCTCATGAAGAAAGGCATTATCAAGGAAACAATACCAGGTAAGCCAACGAGTAGGTTGCAGAAATATTATTCAGTAAAAAAGTAGTTATGCATTATTAAAAGTGGAATGTTATTCTTCAAAAGCGAAGAAAATCATGGCAAAATTAAAAACGCACAAATAAACCCACCTAGTAGCTTGATTATCATTATCGGGCCACTTGGTGGGTTATTTTTAGTGCAATTTTAGATGGAAACAACTTTAGTACAAAAACGTACAAAATAATTGAATTTGTATTAAAATCTGTGGTATACTACAGGTGAGGTGAAAACTATGGAAGTGAGTTTAGAGAGTTTGATTTCTTATGAAAAACTGAAAACAGACATAGATGATGTTTTTAAAGTGGTTGAGAAAAACGGTAAGGTTGTCATACTAAAAGATAATGAGCCAGTATACATTCTACTAAAGTACGATCGAAATTCAGGTCCAATAGAGAAAATTCTTGGTCCTTCGATTCCTAAGAGAACCTTACAAGAGGCCATGAAAATTGTACTTAAAGAAGTGGTAGACATGAAAATGCATGCTGCAGAGCTTTCAGATGAAATATACAGAAGAAAATTGTACTTGAAAAAAGATGGAACGCAAGCAAAATACAATCAGATTCGTGCTAGATGTGGGCATTACCCAGACATGTTTGAAGCTTTACCCGGGAATATCATTCAGTTGAAGGAAGGTGTTGAGTAATGGATTTTGAAAAAATATGGAATCAGATTTTTTGCGCGGCAACTGAAGATGATTTTGATATATCAACAGTTCCTCAAAACAGTAGAACTCCACTGTGGTTTAAAGTTTATACAAAAGAAGCATATTTGTACGTAGATAACACACCCGATAATAACCCATCTGTTCAACTAAGTGGAGCTAGAAAAATTACAAAAGACGATTTTATAAATGTGGCTGGATATTATGAACGGTGGAAAAATGGAGAAACCCATCTAAGGCAGGAAGTAAGAGAGCAATCAAGAAATACCGCTTATATTTTTGGATTGATATCTCAATTTTTAAAAGCATGATTACTATCTGTCTGAATGGATAAAATAAATTAGAACGCCATGCTTTGGCGTAAAAGAGGTGTTGCAAGTGAAGATAGAAAGTTTGAAGAAAATAATCAGTAGTGGTGAAAGCATTACTGTAGAATTCAAGGAGAGTAAAAAGAAGATAAATAAGGATGTGTATGATTCTGTATGCGCATTTTTGAATCGCCACGGGGGACATTTATTTCTTGGGGTGAAGGATAACGGTGATATTGCAGGCGTCGATAAAGATTCTGTGGATCAGCTGAAGAAAGATTTTGTTACATCGCTTAATAATCCACAAACTCTCAATCCTGCTTTTTACTTGGCAGTAGAAGATGTTGAAATAGATGGGAAGACGATCCTGTACATTAACGTACCTGAGAGTTCTCAAGTACATCGGTGTAAGGGAAAAATCTTTGATCGAAACGAAGATGGGGATTTTGACATTACAAATAATACAAATCTAGTGTCTGGATTGTACATGAGAAAGCAAGCCACATATACAGAAAACAGAATTTTTCCCTATGCTGACATGGATGAGCTAGAAGATGAATTGTTCACAAGGGTTAGGAAAACGGTTGGAAACTTAAAACCAGGTCACCCGTGGGTTTCGATGGATAACATCGAGCTGTTGAAAAGTGCAGGCATGTATTTAAAGGATCAGAGCACAGGAGAGCAAGGCATTACACTAGCGGGCATTTTAATTTTTGGAAGTGAGTTGATGATTCAAACAGCGCTTCCACACTATAGGACAGATGCAATTTTAAGAAGAGAAAACCTCGACAGGTATGATGACCGGGATGATATTAGGGTGAATCTTCTAAGAAGCTACGAAAGATTAATGCAGTTTATTGCCAAGCATCTCAATGACAAATTCTATCTCGAGGGTGATCAGCGTGTGAGTTTAAGGGATAAGATTTTCAGAGAAGCAATCTCAAACTTGCTGATTCATAGAGAATTTTCAAATCCATTTCCTGCGAAGCTGGTCGTTGAGAAGGACAGAGTCTTTATCGAAAATGGAAATAAGCCCCATGGACATGGAATGATTGACCCTGAGGACTTTTCACCTTATCCCAAGAATCCGAAGATTGCAAAGTTCTTTAAAGAGATAGGTTGGGTTGATGAACTCGGATCAGGAGTTAGAAACATCTATAAGTATAACAAGATTTATTCTGGTGCCGATCCTGAATTCATTGAAGGAGATGTGTTTAAGACAATTATACCGTTGACCCCCCAAGCTACCCCCCAAGCTACCCACCAAGCTACCCCCCAAGCTGAAATGGATGCTGAGGATAAGCGAACGGAGTCAATACTGGAATTTTGTAAAGAACCTAGAAGTAGAAAAGAAATTCAGGAATTTTTGGGATTGAAAGATAGGAGATATTTTGCGAATAGTATATTGAAGCCATTAGTTAAAGGAAATCTTCTAAATCTTACGATGCCTGATAAACCGACAAGTCCAAATCAAAAGTATTACTCTAACAGATAAATGGAGAGCTCATCACTCTGTGGTGGGCTTTATTTTTTTATTAATATGAATAGTGAAACCCACTAATAAGGTCTCTAGCCTCGGAAATGTACCGAACTGAGACGGGATATTAGTGGATTATTTACTTTTTCAAAGGAAAATGGCCAAATCACTTTTATAGCCAATCTGAGCGAAATAGCTCTTGGGGGGAACTATGGGTCATAAAATCAATAAAAAGCCGTTACAGGGCAAACTGAAGCGTCGTTTTTTTAGTGACCCTTCGAAATTTCCTGTCTTGGGGCAGATTCTCGATCATGTGTAGATGTCAAGTAATTTTTTACGGATTTCGGTCAATAACTTTTTACACCTATGTTTTTCCAAATATGGTTTTGCGGTGTTTCAATCTGTAGCTATCACCATCCAAATTTATTATTTCGCACTTATGAACAATCCGGTCTAAAATCGCTGTTGTAATAGCAGGATCTCCTAAAAGTTCACCCCAATCCTCAGGTCCTTTATTTGATGTAATAATGATTGATGACTGCCCGTAAAGTTTATTAATAAGCTGGAAAAACATATTAGCCTCATGCTTTTCCATTGCCATGAACATCAGGTCATCAATTACAACAAGATCTGATTCGATAATACGCTTGTATCTGGCTTTGGATGTCCTTAAAATCTCTTGCGTTTTAAGAATATACATTAAGTCATTCATTGTTGTAAAATGAGCCTTGTAGCCATTACTAATGGCATGTATGCCCAATCCTATTGAAAGCATGGTTTTCCCAACTCCAGTCGGACCAAGCAGGATTAAATTGTAACCCTGCTCAATCCAATTTAGTTCTTTAAGTTGATTGAATTGTTTTTTACTTAATGATTGCTGTTCACTTAGATTAAATTCATCAAGAGTCTTGTATTCTGGAAACAATGCATGCTTTAAATTTCTTTCAAAACGCTTTTCTTCTCGTCCCTTTATTTCACATCTTAAAAGTCTTTCCAGGAATGCCTCGTAAGAAATAGAGTCATTTAAAGGGACATTAATTATTTCTTCAATTTGACCTGCAGCATTATGTAGATTCAGTTGTTTCATCATTGTTCTAATGCCGTCAATCGTTGCTTGCATCATCAGTACCTCCTAAGGCTTTAATATATTCTGACATATCTCGTATTTTTGGTGTTATTTTGATTTTTTCAAGTGTCTCAGCCGACATAGAAGATACCTTTACGGTAAAAGCATCTTCGGTAACTTGTTTGTCTTTTTTGTAATGGTTTATAGCATCCTGAAAGTCGGTCGCCCTGTATAGCTTGTTTTTTATGCAAAAATCCAGAGCTTCATCTATGGCTTTCAAAGGTGTGTCTTTAATTGCTTTTTTTATGAGAATAACCTGATCGCGAATATACCTGGGTTTTTCTATGCGAATACATTCCATGTAGTTTCTTGCTTTTTCAGAGTCGGAAAACTTGTCTGCAGTTTCGTTAATTAGAACAGAAATTTTTCCACTTTTATCCCTGATATGATCAGTATTTTTCAGGAGGTTGCCTTTATCCACAGGTATTTTGAACTGACCAAGCTTTTTATTTGTATCAAGTTCTAAAATGATCAATTCATTATTGTCTGTGTAGTTTACCCGGACATATGTATGAGGTCCTTTGTATGTCCCTTTTGGAACAGTATATCGGTTACCTTTAATGGGAACAGTATTGTCTTTTCTTACTTGATAAGTTAAACTTAACATAGGTTGATTAAATTTTATTTTGTCTAATACCGGCTTTAAGTATTTCTTCTCTTCAATAAATACTTCAGCTGGTATTTTTCTTGTAGTCCCATGTGTTTTCCCGTTCCCACGCCTTTGGAGCCAGCTCAGGCAATCCTCATTCCATTTGTCAATATTGTAGAATGTGCGATGTCGAGCGTAATTGCTCTTTACAAAATCTATCACTTTTTCTATTTTTCCCTTACTTTCCGGGTCTGCTTTTTTACACATGTGCACCCTGAATTTTCGTTTCTTAAGATATGAGGAAAACGCTTGAGTAAAAATTAAATCGCCATGGTTTTCACTAGTTAAAATCAGATGATCCTGATCATAAACAATTTCTTCTGGCATACCACCATAGAATAAAAATGCGTTTTCATGTATCTTGATGATATCACTGGTATTAAATGGTCTATCCTGCCATTCACAGTATTTATACCTAGAATGGGATAGAACAAAACTCATAACATGAAGCTTAATTTCTGCTTGTGTATTTTTCTTTACCTTAATTGTGCCAAAATCAACCTGCATTTGTTTACCCATGGGAAGTTCATCAACTGGCCAATATTCTCTGGGCTTTGCTGACTTTGGTATGTCATGTTTTTGACGTAGAATGCGAATATACCTTCTTAATGTGCTTTCTGAAAAAGGCAGTGATTGGAATTTCTCCTCCAGCCAGTCAAACACCTGTGCAGCTGATATATCGGGAAATTCTTTTAACCAACATAGAATTTCATCCCCATATTGATCCGGCTTTTTGCTGCGTTCCTGCATTCCACATACAAGTTCATTAAATTCGTCTGTAGACATTGAAATGTATTTATTCAATGTAGGACGACTGATTTTTAATTTCCGTGCGATTTGGGACTTTCTTAGCCCCATTTTGATAAGTTGATTTATTTCAGTATACATACGCCATCCTTCTTCTGTTTTCAAGGTTCGTTCTCCTTCCGGTATTTTGAAACAATTATACCAAAAGAATTATTACGTTTCATCATTATGACAGTTAAGTGAGTTGAATTGTACGAGCTGTTTTGTAGATGTCCTTTTGCTTTTATGTCTTTTATGAAGTGTGGTTTAATTTCTAGTTCTAAAACTATGGTATTTACAGATACCGGAAAATGTCGTAAAATCTTATTGACCGAAAACTGTCAACTTTATTTTATCATTCACAGGGTTTTAGGCAAGAGTATATAGAATTCAATTTTATGAAAGCAATATGTGAAAATGAAGCGATAAAAAAGCTGGTAGAAAAAGAAATGAAAAGATTAAAGCTTACATCAAAAGATGAGTTTAAGATGGAGGAACTTAATGAAAGGATAGAAGCGTTAAATCAACAGCTCTATGAAGTTGTAGATGAAGAATTAAACAAAAGTGGACAAGATATAAAAAGAGTAAACTATTTAACAGAAGAGATAGTCAAATATAAAAATGAATTAAAAATTTATGAAGATAGATATGAAAAGATTAAGAGTAATAAGGGGGAATTGGAGGACCTACTAAAATGCAAACTCAAACCTATGAGCTTTAGGAAATTTCATAATATGGATGTAAGAATAAACCCAGGGGATAGCTTATATGATACTACTAAAAATGCAGAAGACTTTAGTTATATAAAAGAAGATAAAGACAATTTCAGAGAGGATATCTTTGAAAAGTATATTGTCAAAGCTGAAATAGATGGTGAAGGTTTAATAACATATAGCTTAATCTTTGGGATAGAAATTGGTATCAAGATGACATATGATGATTATTTAGAAGAGCTTGAAAAGACTAAAGCAGATATAAACTTTGAAGAGTTATTAATTTCAAGGGAAGTCCAGCAGCTTACTTCATTCTGTGAAGAAGCAAAAACCCCAAAAGAAATGAGGGAATATCTAAATATATCAAGCAGAGTTTCATTTGATAAAAGAATTTTAAAGCCACTATACAGCTCAGGAAAGATCGGACTTATACGAGGAAAATGCTCATATGACTGGAGATATTATTGGACTGATTAATTTTAAAAATGGAACGTAATTCTTCAAATTTAAAGAAAAACGTGCGAAAAATAAAGTAAAAATAAGATATAAAGTAACCCACCAATAAACCATCTGGATTCGGAATTTATTACCGAGGATAGAAAGGGTATTGGTGGGTTTATTTTTATTTATAAAACATTAATTTGTTAGACTATGCAAGCTTACCATGTTGGCTACCATGCAAGCTGAGCAAGCTCCTGACCAAGCTGAGCAGGCCGCCGACCAAGTTAGTGTCCATGCTACTGACCAAGCTAGTAACCTAGTTGATAGGGCAGGTGAGGATTTGAGTGGTAGTATTACTTTTAAAGCATATTTAATTGTAGGGGTTATATTTATCAGATACTAAATTAGTACATTAGTATTGACTAGTTACTAATTTAGTGTTATTCTTTTTTTAAGAATTTGTAATGAAGGAGAGTGGAATATGAGTAAAGAGATTAGCTTTCAAATAGATGAGGATATATATGAAAAGTTTCTACTCGCTATGAGTATTTCTAAGGATACTGAAGAACAGGCCATTGAAATGTGTATGAGATGGTATATAGCAAAGACTTTTGAAAGGGCTTCCCATGAATATAATCCTAAAACGTCTTCAAAATCCCCTGAAGGAATAAATGATTATTATGGAAAAGCTATTGGACGTATTCCTACATGGGCATTAAAACCTGATCAGTATAATCATAAAATTATAAAAGCATACTTTAATGCTATTGATATAGCTGGCTCAGCTACTATTGATATGATGGAGCGTTTGTGTAGTGAAAAAGAACATCCAGAGTTATATGTACCTACCTTTAAAAACAATTATTCACAGATGAAAATTGATGGAGCTAAAAGCCATGGAAAAGTATTTGAAGATGACGGAGAAAATGTATGGCTTTGGAGTGAAGTAAAAGAAATATTGCAGAAACATAAATCAAGTTTTTATAGTGGGGAGGATAAAAATGAGTAGATTAATTGATAGCAGTATAACCATTTATGAAGCATTAGAGAATATAAAAAGTGGAAAATATGTTATGCCAGCATTTCAAAGGCAATATGTATGGAGTATGGAACAAGTAGAAAAACTATGGGACTCTATTCTTTTGGATTACCCTATAGCTACTTTTTTATTTTGGCATGTTGATGATGATAACGTTACTTGGGATACATATTTTTGTAATTTTTTATATGATGTTACATTTGATAATCGTAAACAGGCTGATACAGTTAATTATGAGCTGAGCAATATAAACGTCAATCAGACTGATACAGCAGTACTTGATGGGCAACAAAGGTTGACTTCATTATTCTTATCCATATTTGGAGAAGCTTTTATTAGACAAAAATATGCCAGGAGAAGTAATAGTGGTGGCATTGTTACAAAGCTTTTAATTGAGCTAAACAAAAATAAAATAACCGTTGATGAAGAAGAATATAATAGTAAAAAATTTGATATAAAATTTAGTGACAAGATTGGAAAACAAAGCCCTACACAATTTGAAATAAAAAGTATAATGCACCCAGAATTCCAAAATGATAGTACTAGAGATAAAGCTATTGAAGAGGCTATTTTTAATGTTCCTGCAGATAGTAAGGAGTATGCTAGAAATATTTTAAACAAACTTTATAATAAGATTTTTGTTGAAAAACTTATTCGGTTTACAGAAATTCACGATATGAAGCAAGACGATGCTCTAGAAATGTTTGTAAGATTTAATAGTGGGGGCAAGGCACTACGTAAATCTGAAATAACTATGTCTATACTTGAAGCATACTGGCCAAGTGCAAAGACAGAATTTGGTAAATTACTAGTAGATTCTTATGAGGGGTTTGGTACAGACTTCATAATTCGTTCTGCCCTTATGCTTTATGGTGATGTTATCAAATCAAACATTAACAAGAATATAGCAGAAGAACTAAAAAATAATTGGAATGATTTTAAAAGGTCCTTAAAAAATCTTGAAAGCACATTAAAAGAAATGAAAATAGGGGTAAGTAGATTTTCAAGTAGCTGGAACGTGCTATTACCAATAATATATTTTATTTACTATAACCCTGATTACAGAAATAATCTTGATGGCATCCGAGCTTATTTAATGAGAGCGGTTTTATTTACCTATTTCCAATCAGGTACAACTAGCAAGCTACAACAAATGAAGAGTAGAATTAATGAAAATGATTATGAGATAACGGTAGAAATGCTTAACCAAATGAATGACTTAAGAGTAACGGAGGGGAAAATTGAAGATATATTAAATGAAGAGAAGGGTAGCAGGGTTGCTGGTGAAGCATTGTATTTCCTTAGTTTGGATTGGAGGAATAATCATTTCAAGTATGAACAAGATCATCTTCATCCATTCGATAGATTTGACGGAAATAAACCTATTGCAGTATCAATGGAAGACTGGAGAAATTGGAGAGGCAATCGTAACAGGCTGGCTAATTTACATTTACTAGAAGGTAGAAGTAATGCTAGTAAAAGCGACATGAGGCTTGTAGATTATTATAATGATATGAATGATGACCAGAAAGCTAAATTCTTTAAAGAGGCAATTATCCCTAGAGATGTTTCTTTGGAATTAGAGCATTTTGACGAATTTTTTGAAAAAAGAAAAGCTATTCTGAAAGAGAAGATTCACCAGTTACTAGGATGAGGAGGTAACTTATGTCATCAGAAATGGATAATGGGAAATACCCACAGGGACATGACATAATGGATTCTGATACAAAGAAATCTCTAGCTATATTTAATACTGATATAGATAGATACGGTAGAGATATTACAGAAATGAGTGATTTCTTTGATGGTTATGTTCAACAGATGTCTTTGGCATTAAGGGAACAATCAAGTTTAGAAATGATTTCTGAACTTCCCTTTGCCAATCTAGGAATAATAAATGATGTCATACATCAAGCAGATGTTATTATGCAAGGAAATGTTACTTTGCTCCCTGATTTTGAAAATTTGCCTCCTGATATTAAATCAAAGTTGAAAAAAGGAATATTCAAGGTAGGAGATTCAAAGCAAGTGGACGGAAATCTAAGAGCAGTAATTTTAGATGAAAATGATGTGAGAGTTAAAGATATTACACTAAAAAAGGTTATTAATGATCCTGGAAATATTGAAACTGCAAGAAGTATTGGAAACCAACTTCAAATGAGACAGATATATGCAAAATTAGCTGATATTCAAGAATTTCAAACATATCAGCTTGAAAAGGACAGAGATAGGGATATCATTGTTCCGTTTTTGGATGCAAGGTCAATGGTTTTAGAGGCAGAAAATAAAGGGTCAGAAGAAGAACGTGTTTTATTATTAAGAGAAGCTGATGGAAAAATCAGAACAGCTCTTAATGCGATTTATGCAGATGTTGAAACAACATCAAAAAGATTTGCGAGAAACACGAATATACCTTTTTTACAATTCAGTAATCAATTAAATAGATACATGGGATATTTAACAAGTGATTTTCAGATTGCAACAAAATATGTCGGTGTACGTATGCAACTTCTAGAATACATGGGGGATGCAAAAACTGCAAAATCGGTATTGCAGCAATACCAGCACGTTATATATGATTTCTTGACAAAGCCAGTAACAAGAAAAGGATTATCAACTGCTGCATTGATGCATGATTACTTTCCATATGATAAAACCAATATGAATTGTTGGTATACATTTTCAAAGGAAATGCGACCAGCATTAGAGTTAGGCATTAGGACTTTAGAATTAAGTATTAATGGTGATTATGAAAATGATGTATATATCGTTTCGGTGGAGGATGTTAATGATGGAGAAAAAGAATAAATCTGAAAAAGTTTGTCCGTGCGGAAGAATTATCACTGATCCAAATAATAAAACTGGACTATGTCCTAAATGCAAAAAAACTGCAAATAATATTGTAGCTGGAGCGGGGGGAGCGGGTATTATATTTTTAGCTAAAAAGCACAGTAAAAAAATTATTAAGGGTACTATTAATGTGGTTAAAAACTTAAAGAAATAGTGATCTTGGTGATGGTTGAAGATATGTTCCCACAAACGACAGCCAATTTTATTTGAAACTAATAGGATATAAGGATTCATGGATATAAAGCTCATCATTAAATTGGTGGGCTTTTAGTTATAAATGGATAACCCTATATATAATAGGAAGGAACTTTTTCAGAATACATATGAAAGGCTAAAAAATATATGTAGATACATCAAGAATAATATGATAGGAGCAGCTCATCATTAACTGTGGTGAGCGCTTTTTTTATGCCTAAAAATGCATTTATTTCATTTTATCCTTTTAGGATACTCGGGGGTGATTTTAATAAAATTAACAAGAAAAACCTCTTTAAACGTTGATAAATCAAAGCATACAGAGGTTGAGGTCGTTTTATCCTTCTATACTCGGGGCGTTTACGGAGCTTTAGCACAAGAGGAATCAAGGACTAATTCTGAGAACATAAGGTGGGGAAGGCTTAAGAAAGTACAAAGAGGAATCTCACCTCAACCAGGCAAATGCTACTATGGGTATGATACAGATGAAAATGAAAGATGGAAAATAAACGAAGAGCAGGCAGCAATAATAAAGAGAATATATAATGATTACCTTTATAATGATAAAAGTCCAAAAACTATAGCAAAAGAACTGACAGAGGAAGGTGTAGCTAATCAATACGGAAATACAGTATGGTACCATGATGTAGTTGCAGAAATGCTAGACTCTGAAAAGTATGCAGGACATTTAATGATGTATAACTATTATAAAGAAGATGTAATGAGCAAAAAAGGAAAAAACAAGGGAGATTTTCCTAAATATTTCATTGAGAATCATCATAGCCCGATAATAGACCAGAAAACATGGGATGCAGTTAAGGAAAAGCGAGAAGAAAGGGCAGAAGCATACAATTACAATAAAGGAAAAAAATATGAGCACAGAGATTTTAGTAAGAAGTTTTATTGTTCCCAATGTGGAACCGTATTGGGACATGTCACTCAGACACCAAAGACAAAGGATGGTACCATTAGACCAACTCACCAATGGCGTTGTAGAGCTGCTATCGGTAGAACCTTTGCTAAAAAGTGTAATGCTTCTGGTATTCGAGATATTAATATTGAACATACTTTCATGAGTATGCTTCAAGAGATGAAAAAGAGCAGTAAATTTCTAAAAGATGCACAAACCTCAATAAATAAAATTAGCCTTAATGATAGAGAAGAAAAAATAGTTGAAGACATAAAAGATAAACAAGAATCTCTATATCAAGAATTATATAAGATTGTTAAAAGCATCCAGGGAATTGCAATAGATGAAGTATCTTATTTGACTGATGAAATATTAGAATTGCAAAAGATACTTGATGATTATGAGAGTAGAAAGGAAAAAGCATTAAAACTTAAAGAAGAGTTAGATTGGTTTAATAAAGCTATTAGCTCAATAGAAGACTTTAATCCTGAAATAGAAAGAATTGAATTTCTTGAAGATATTTTTAATCGAATAGTTAATAAAGGTACTGTATTTCCTGATGGCAGGATTGTCTATGATTTAATCTTTGAAATTCAGTGGACAGCCTATGGGAATGAGCGTCAGATTTGGAGACTGCCAATGAAAGACCATATGTAAAAGTATAACCCACTAAGTTAGCAGATAGCAATTATCATGCTACTTGGTGGGTTAATTTTATAAATCCACAGGATAT
Source organism: uncultured Bacillus sp. (assembly GCA_937894355.1). Lineage (GTDB taxonomy): Bacteria > Bacillota > Bacilli > Bacillales > Cytobacillaceae > Bacillus_BU. The sequence continues at coordinate 3,148 of CALCRD010000013.1, read as the reverse complement.
AAGGACTCCATTGCTTCAATAAAGTGCCCCCATTCAGGATTTGTATTCTTTTCATGTTTAGTTAGATGGTATTGATACTTGTATAACATTCTTAGAGATTTTTTATCGCTGCAGTTGGTTCTATAAAGATAAAAAATTAGTTCATACATTTTAATGGCTTGTACATTGTCTAAACCTGTTGTCCATTCCTCAGCTTTTTCTATTAGCTGAATAGCATTAGAATCGTGTGCAGCAAAATAAGGCAGCCCCTTTACAGCTATGTATGCCAATGATTTAACTTCGCCACGATCATCCCTATTATCAAGCATTGGATCATATTTTGTTAAAGGATATATTTTTCCTTCTATTGTATTCCTAAGCATCTGTTCTTCCGGAGTCAATGAAGAGTCCATATGAACTAATAATTTAGTAGGTATAGCATTAATGTTTGTATCTACATAAAGTTTCACCGATGTCGAGTTGAATTCATCATATACTGCTTCGTGAATTGCTAAGTTAGGAAAAGCTTCAAATATCGGGTCTAGCCAAATTCGTTTAAATACCTCAAAGTCAAAGCTGATTTTAGCATGTTTGCTTCTATCTGGTGGTATAAGAAAATTAGCATCTAAAGTAATAATCTGATTAGGATTACTGAAGATGCTCTCTAATGCTGGGTTTGAGGAGGTTAAATCAACTTTCATCTCCAACCTCCCCATTGAAGAATTCTTCAAATTCTTCTATATCTTCATCGGATACTTCAAATTCATAACCGAAGTCATCGGGGTTCTTATTAAAGAGAGCTAGAGTGTTAGTGAATTTATCTTCATCTATAAGCTCATCTTCAAAATTACGAATAATAATTTCGATATCTTTAGGAGAAGTACCAATATTGTTTGTTGCCTTATTAAGCTTTAAAAATGCTTCTTCATTAATGGCTCTACCCGTGCGACCATATTCACCGTCCATATCTCGCTCATCGATTGCAAATAATTTATTATATTGTTCATCAGAAATAGCGTTAATTTCTTGTAGTCTTTTTACAAGTGAGCGGTATGGAAGCCACCAAGTGCATTGTAATCTTGCAATGAAGCGTAGTAATGTTTTAGTTTGCTTTTTCTCAAGTGAAGAGGTCTTAAATTCTTTTAGAACAATGCTCTTTAAAGTGTTTTCTGGTAATAAAAACTCTGCAGCAAATCGATTAGCAGTTTTTTCAACTAAGTCATTCTCTTCTTCGGAAGGACGACTAAGGTGAGAGCCAGTTTTAGTATAATAATGAAATAACTCATGAGCTATAGCAAAAATTTGCTTATCAAAATAATCAGCGGTATTTAAACCAATAAAAGCAAGTTCCTTATCGCCTTCTTTAGAATACATAAGAGCAGCAGAAAACGCTGGCTTCTCACCATCTGATTTAATAGGATATTCTAATAATAAGATTCCCTCATTATCAAGAATGGTAAATATATCGTTAGCAATAGGAGTATCTCCTACAAACCCTAAACTGTGGCGAGTTTTTTCAGCAAGTTTGCGGATCTCCTCAAGTTGTATTTCACTAAGAAAGCGTGAATGATTCATTTTCAAACCTGCTCCTTAAATTGATTTGTTGTCTAAGAGACAGCATCATAGTAAAAAGTTTTTCAACACCTTCTTTTTCACTATCGCTTAAAGTTTCACTACTCATAGCCACAAAAGAGTTTTCATATTGATTTTCTTCTATAAACATATCTGTAATATCAAATTCAAGTGTATTAGCTAAGGATTCGATTTGAGTAATAGAAGGAATAAAATCTTCTTTTTCAATACGTCCAATCATTACCCTATTTATACCGGTAAGTTCGCTTAATTCTATAAGTGTCAATTCTTTTTCATCTCTTTTTGATTTTACAGTTTTAGCAAGTTTGGAAGTAGATAATTTTTTCATAGTGGGGCCTCCTTTCAATACTATAGTATGCCCTTTCTTAAGTATATGATACTAAAAATGACATAAGAAGTCAACTATTAAATAAAAACTATGGGTAAATCGGTATAAATGAAATTTTAAATAACATTTGTTTATTATGCTGTCCAATTAATTAAAAATTAATCTATTAAAAAATAAATATTTATGAGCACAACTAATGAAGAAACGGATACATTTATATTATTGATGAGTAAAGATAATGTTAATGAATTTTTAGAAGCTTAATGAATATACGCAGTTGCCAACTAATGGTGAGGTACTATATGGAGAAATAAAAAAAGATGTTGTTAAATAGTATATATAATAGGAAGGGACTTTTTAAGTTGCAAAAAAAGCATATATAATAGGAAGAAACTCGTTCAAAATAAAAAAGAATAAGACCGTCTCTAATCAGATGAGAATCTGAACAAGCCATTCATAAACCCTATAGTTTTCTCATAATAATGAGGGTGAGGGGTGATGGTTGAGTGAAGTCGGATAATCGTTCATATAATCAAAGAGCTACAGAAATAAATTATACCGCTGCAATTATGGCTAAAAAAATTGGGGATGCCCTTATTGAGGGAATTATGAAAGAAGAACAATTTGATGACAATATTCTTGTGTGGCATTATCAACAGTTACATATGTTAAAAAATTTCTTTGAGTTACTACATGAAAAAACAGATACATATCCTAGTTGCAAGAAGGGATGTTCAGGTTGTTGTAAATATCCCATATTAGCAACAGAGGTTGAATATCATTATATTTCAAATTGGATGAGGAATAACATTACTGAGGATACCATGAATCGATTACATAAAAACTTTGATCAATGGCATGAAGAAATGGGAAGTATAATTGATTCTTTTGAATATGCGAATAAACAAAAAAGTATCGAATATACACGTAAAAATGTAAAATGTCCCTTTTTAATAGATAATTCATGTTCAATATATGAAGCCAGACCAGTTGCTTGCAGAACTTATTTTTCTTATGGTAATCCAAGAAGCTGTGAATCGGAAATGTATCCAAAGGGGACTATTGATCTAGAAAATGCTAAACATAATATTTATGATGTATCTATAGCTAATAGAATTAAGATAGTTTCTAAAGGAGATGAAGAAAGAGAAGATAAAATGTTTAAATCAGCATTTGCTGTTTTGCTGTTACCTTGGTAGCGGCAATAAAAAGTGCATAGATTTCGGCAATACAAAGTAAGTAAAAACG
>CALCRD010000012.1 GCA_937894355.1 uncultured Bacillus sp. | reverse complement strand
GGTAAGGGGTTCCTCCTAATCCCAGGTGAAGGAATCAGAATCTTATTGTCGACTAGTTGAGAAAGTACTTTGCGCATAACACTATTCCAAGTTGCTTTCTGATAATAAAAAGCTCACGGAACCTACCGTGAGCTTTAAACCTTCATCATCTTCAGTTTGCTTTATCTAGCGTAGCAGCTTGCACCTATGATAATCAATAAAATAAATAAAACTACGATTAATGCAAACCAATTTCCATATCCACAAGATTGGTACGCATACGGAGCTGCGTAACTAGGTCCACCACACCCACAATCACCGAATCCATAATTCATGTTGATCACTCCTTGTTGTTTAGTTCAGTTTTCATAAGTTACTTTATGTAGTAGGTACTTGTCTTGCATGTGTATTCGCCCAATCTTAAAAGTAAATATTAGAAAATTCCCAGGTATTCTCCGTAACCTTCTTTCTTAAGGTCTGCTTTAGGAATAAAACGGAGGGCAGCAGAATTTATACAATAGCGAATTCCAGTCGGCTCTGGTCCATGTTTAAATACATGACCTAAATGGGAGTCGGAGGTTTTACTCCTCACTTCCGTTCTTACCATGTCACGGCTTAAATCTTGTTTCTCTACGATTTCATTCGCATCAATGGGTTTAGTGAAATTCGGCCAGCCACAATTATTATCAAACTTATCTTTTGAACAGAATAGTGGCTTCCCAGAGATAATGTCGACATAAATACCCCCGCGCATTTCATTATAATATTCATTTTTAAATGGCGGTTCTGTCCCATTCATTTGAGTTACCTCATACTGCCAAGGAGTCAATTGCTCTTTCAATCCCTGCTTTTTACTATCCATTGTGCTCCCTCCCATGTTTACTGATAGATTATTCGCATATCACCGATAATAAATATCTTTCCTTTTCATTGTCCGTTTTATCATTAGTTCTGTTAAAAGTGTTTGTTGATTTCCGTTCCAGGCACTTCGCTTTCCGCGGGCTCGCACGTGGCTTCCACTCCAATCAACATAAGTGTACAAAATCAATAATGAGCTTTAACACAGCGTTATCATAAAAGCAAAAGCCACCCCAAAATTTGGAGCAGCCATTTTGTTGTAGTCTAGTATTTTTCCCCTTGCTTTAACTGCTTATGAATAATTTTCCATTTTTTCTTTTCTTCGGCCTGTGCCCGCTTGTCTAATTTTCGATCTAAATAGGCCAACTCTCTTTGCAGCTTTTTATAACTATCAAGTCTGTCTAAGGATAAGCTACCTGCATCAAGAGCATCGTTTACTCCACACCCTGGTTCTCCTCCATGTGTACAATCACGAAACCTACAGTTTAATGCAAAAGTCTCAATATCAGAAAAGCTTTCACTTAAGCCGTTGTTGCCCTCCCATATCTGTAGCTCTCGAAAACCGGGAGTGTCGATTAACATAGCTCCATTTGGTAACATGATTAATTCTCGATTGGTTGTTGTATGTCTTCCTTTATCATCACTCTCTCTTATTTCCTGCACTTTTTGCTTTTCATTCCCCAATAAACAGTTGGTTAGTGTCGATTTTCCAACACCTGATGAACCCAGAAGAGCTATCGTTTTTCCGGGCTGTAAATACGTCCGAATTTCCTCCATGCCTGTCTTAGTGATTACACTAACAGGGATAATGGGTATTCCAAGAGCTATTGATTCCACCTTTTTGAACAGACGATCAAAATCGGAACATAAATCAGCTTTACTTAAGACGATAATCGGGGTTGCACCACTTTCCCAAGACAGTAACAAATAGCGTTCAATTCGTCGTAAACTTAAATCGTCATTTAAAGAATTTACCAAAAAAACAGTATCAATATTTGCCGCAATTAGCTGTTCTTCAGTAGTTGTACCGGCCATTTTTCTGGAAAACTTACTTTTTCTAGGTAGAACGACTTGGATTGTCCCTTTTTGTTCGTACTTTCTTGGCATTATTACAACCCAATCACCAACTGCAGGAAAATCTTCTTTACATGTTGCCTGAAATAGAAACTTCCCTGAAACCTCACAGAGTAACTCATCATCATTGGTCCAAACTCGGTATCGTCCCTTATATTCCAAGGCTACACGGCCAATAATGCATCCTTCTTCAGCAATTTTATTAAATTCCCGTTCAATATGTTCATCTATTCCTAAATTTAATAAATTCATTTTTATCCTCCATCTGAACAAAATAAAAACCATAGGCAACACAGCCTATGGTTGATCAGATAACAGGAATAACGATAGTTCTCCTATTAGCAATGATTCCCGATGGGCTGTGTATAATTACAATTAACTTTGAATTCAGTATTTGCTGTTATCATTACACTTCACCCACCTTCCGCTTAATAATATTAGTATAATAAATATTACCTATTAAGTAAACATTTCTCTAAAAACAACTTTGAACATACTAGCTATTCGTCGATTGATTAGATGTTTTTTCAATTGGAACCAAAATAGTAAACATTATTTTATCTTGCTTTAAATCAATTTTTTCCATGCGGACTATTAAGCCACTTTTCAAATTCATATTTTGCAAATCTACTAAGACATTTTTCTCATTGGGTTGGATCGTCACCCATTCTGGGAATTGATAGTGGTTATTAATCATTTTCAAAACTTGTTCAGCCGGTAACTTCAATGCTCCGATGGAAAAGTCTTTCTCCTTGAGAATAAGATTCCCGTCGTCCACCGCTGTTGGTTTGAATGACATTTTCATTTCCACATTTTGTCCAAAAATAGGCAGAGTCCCGATTAAGTTCACGTTATTATCCAAGAATATTTGATAATTAATCGAACCTTTAGCCTGTTGCTTGAGATAATGATTAATTACCTTATTCAAATCTAATTTATTTGTTTGGGTAGTAAACGGAATCGTTTCGGATGTGTTATCCGGTTTATTTTCGATTGGATTATTTTTTCCATCCGAAGTAACTAAAAAATAAATACTGCCAATGACAACGACATTCACAATAGCCAGAATAAAAAACAAGATTTTCCATTTATTTTTAATCAAGGTTGAATCTCCTCTTTATTTACGGATAGTACAAGATTGGAAAAATTATCAAGAACCCGTTTATTTAATACACTGTACACTCTTTCCCCTATTAATTTGTAACCGGCATTATTAGGGTGGAAAAAGTCAGTATGCAAGATGGCATCAATGTTGTTTTTTTGAAAAATATCAGCTATTTCTACAAAATAAGCTTGATAATATTTGGAAGTAATCTTTTGACTAGTTTCGTTCCAATCACTTACTACTTGATCAATCTCTTTTATTTCCGATAAGGCAACTGAAAACGGATTATATAATCCTACTAGAACAATAGAGCCATTATGATTCTCCGTGCGTATTTTGGTTAATACATCGGTTAAATTCTTCTTGTAAAATTTTTTATCATTCTCGAAATCCTTCATATCGAGATTTGTCAAGTTCTCCCTGACCACTTTCATCATATCGTTTCCACCAATTGTGATAATAACCAGGTCAGCTTCCTCTATTGCACTGTTGACTTCAGGCCGTTTCAAACGATCTAAAAGCTGAGTAGTTCGGTGGCCACTTACGCCAAAATTTATTAACTCTGCTTTATTTATCCCCTTTTCATCTTCCAATAATTCCTTCAAAAACGATAAATATCCACCTTTCTTGGTTTGATCTCCGATACCTTCAGTCAAAGAATCTCCAATCATGACAACTTTAATATCTTTAGGAATAAAATCAGCAGGAATGGACTTTTTTTCGATCATACTAGTTATTTTTGTTGGATTCTCCCTTGCTTCTTTAGGTAAGGCAGTACATCCACTCACGAGTAGGCTGCAAACAAGAATCGGGAGGAAGGATTTTCTCATAAAAGCACCTCCTAAACTTATTACCATTATAGCATTCTTACATTTAATGATACCTAGATTAAGATTTTCTTTTTTGATAAATCCTAAACCCTCATACTTAAAAAAAGGGGATAAAAAAACCCCAAATTATTTTTAATTTGGGGTTTTACCGCATTGTCTAATGGCAAATTATAATCTAAAATACCTAATGTCTACTTTTGCAAAGTTTTTATATCATTAATCATGTCTTTAAAATTCTTTTCATCCATACCATCGTAATATTTCATAATTTTTCCATTTTGGTCCATCAAATAGAAATCGGTTCCATGAATTACTTGATCTTCGTTTTCTGGTTTTATCACAACTGCTTTAAAATCTGTTTTTGCAAATTCTTCAATCTCAGCTTGAGTATAACCTGTCAAAAAATGCCAATTGGAGAAATCAACTTTAAAATGTTTAGCAAATAATGTTAAATTTTCGGGAGTGTCAACAACTGGATCAACACTAAAGGATACTAACTCAACATCCTTAATCCCTTCATCCTTAAGCATTTTTTGTAATGTTGCCATATTTTTGGTCATTGGTAAGCAAACATCAGCACATGTAGTAAAGACAAAATCAGATACCCAAATTTTACCCTTTAAATCAGATAAACCAAACGATTTTCCAGCTTGATCTGTAAAAGTAAAATCTCTAATTTGCCAATTTCTAGCATCTTTTATTTCATTTTGACCACAAGCAGATAGAAAAATACTAATTAGGAGAATAATCAATAAAAAGACACTTTTGTATTTCACCATTTTTTTCACCTACTTTTATCTATTATAATTCCCACATTATTCTAACAAAAGAAAGGCAAAGAAAAAAGAGGGAAATGAAAATTGAGTGATATTTGTCACATCTTATCACAAGAAAGAGGCATATATTTCAAAAAATTGTGCTAATTTAGCTTTTAAATATTGAAATATAACATTCCGGAAGAATTAAATATTTTTGCTACTTACTCAAAATAGTACATAAAGCCAATAGCACCCACGCCCGTATGAGTTCCAATAACCGGTGTAGTATATATTATGTCAATATCAGTATAACCAGTTAAATCGAAAATTGCTTTTTTCAACTTGGTAGCTAACTCAAATCCATCGACATGGACGAGTCCTACTCCTTTTATTGTCTTCCCTTGAACATCCGCAGCAAATTGTTTAGCCAAGTACTTAACCACTTGTGAATGGCTACGAACTTTGGCAACAGGTGTATAAACACCACCTTCGAGTGATGCAATCGGTTTGATATTAAGCAAGGAACCAATCATAGCCGCGCCTTTGCCAATTCTCCCGCCCTTCACCAAATTCTCAAGTGTATCTACCACAACAAAAAGCTGGGATTGGTCACGGATTTTATTAATTTGTTCAATTATTTCTTTTCCCGACTTTCCTTGCTGTGCCATTTTAGCTGCTTCTATTACTTGAAAAGCAAGAGCTCTTGAAATAAACATGGAATCAATAACTGTTACATTTGTTTTACTCATTTGGGCTGCACTTGTTGCAGATTGTACTGTTCCACTCATTCCACCTGTCATATGTATGGAAATTACCTCGTATCCCGCTTCACCTAGTCGATCATATACTTCCAAAAATAAACCTGCTGATGGTTGTGAACTTTTTGGAAGCTCATCAGCTTGTTTCATTTTTTCGATAAACTCAATTGGGGTAATATCTACCCGATCGATATATGTTTGTTTATTGATTTGAATCGTTAATGGGACCACCTCAATGTCATATGTAACAATCTCTTCATTTGATAAATCTACTGTGGAATCAGTGATAATTTTTATTTTGCTCATAGGCTCACATCCTTATTCACAACTTAACTCTTATTATACATGTTCATTTAATCCATTAAAACATTTTCAGACACATTCCCCTATCGTTCGACACTACTGTAAAACCCTAAATATACTTGCTTCACCACAAAAAGAGCAAAAAAATAAAAAGTACCGGTTTCCCGATACTAAAAGGGTTATGCATTATTCTTTAATTCTTCGATTTTAAATAATCGTTCGTAATCTGGCCATTTTAAAACTCTTTTTAAATGGTCTCTGAAGGAATAACATTTTTTGATATTTTTCCCTTTATTAATCTGGGTAATGAATGTTTGCAAACGGACTTGAATCATAAAAAAATAGGCGCTATCTTTCTCCAACACAGGAATATCCATGACTTTTACCTTCTGTCCAACAACATTTTTGAACTCCAGGCTTTTATATAACAAAGTATCAGTCCTCTTTTTCACCCGTTTGATTTTATTATACCATTAAGTATTACTGAAAATGTGGATGTTTATGCCGTAATATTAAAAAAATTACAAGCTAACCAAAAATCTTTTTATTGTATAAATTGAATAAATTTTTCCAAATGATATACAAGAGTTGTTGTTACAACAGCAAAAATGAGATAAAGTAGTATATATAATATTAAATTAATATTCGGATTTTTTTAATGATGAATTTGATGAATCGCTTATTTAATATTACCTTGATATTAACAATTTAATTTTTAATAAATGTTTAGTTTTTGTAAAAGACGGAGGGGGAAAATGGGAAGAATATTTAGTTTTTTATTAATTTTAGTAGGTCTTATCATTATCGGAGTGAGCGGTTATGAGATCTATAAAAACATGGTACTTCAGGAAAATCAATTAGTTGAAGCTCACGAATTAGTGGACAACCCTCTTGGAAATAAAGATCAATTTTCTCCTTTTACTGGAGGTACAGCCGGAATCCTATGGATACCAAAAATTGAAGCTGAATTGCCTATTGTTGAAGGTACAGATGAGGATGATTTAGCTAAAGGTGTTGGTCATTATAATGGGACAGCTTGGCCTTTAGATAACGATCAAATCGTTTTATCAGGTCATCGTGATACAGTGTTTAGGCGAATGGGAGAATTAGAAATCGGCGATGAGTTGGTTGTAAAAGTCCCATACGGAATTTTCACCTATGTCATTGAAAGTACAAAAATTGTCGATAAAGACGATCGCACCGTGATAAAATCAACCGCACCAGAAGAAGTCTTGACAGTTACAACCTGTCATCCATTCCGATATGTCGGAAATGCTCCAAATCGTTATATTATCACTGCCAAACCAGTAAGATAAAAACCCCCATGTTGAAATGTATAGCTGATAACTATACTAAAACTTAATATTTTTAAAAAAAAACAGTCTTTTTCAATATGAAGAAGGCTGTTTTATATTCCCTTGCGAAATAAAATATATAGCAAAATATATACCAAATACGAATTCTATTTACATTTTTATATACCAATTTATACCTATATAAATGACCACATTTACTACTACAACTACTTGGTAAAATATTTTTTACCACAACACAATAATGTGTAATTGTATTTAAACATCACTGATTTAGGATTGGAGTTTGTATGAAAATACTGCTGTCATAACAATTTGGTAAAATATTTTTTACCGCAACATTTTTAAAGATTTTCACTATTTACAACAACAACAGAGAAGAGTACAATAAGAACAAATATTCCTGTTCGGAGGAAAAACAATGAGAGAATTCACTGTAAAAGAGATTGCGAAGCTTGTAGCGAAACATGAGGAGACTATTAAACGATGGATTCGTTCAGGTAAATTTCCCCATTCATATCGAAACAGTGACAAAGAAGGATGGCGGATTCCTGAAAGCGATTTAACAAATCTTAGTGTTTTCTTGCCTGTTGAAATATTGGAACATATTGATAATGATGCGGAATGGGATAGTAATAAAACTGGGTCAGTTCAAGAAGAAATAAGTTTGTATGCGGATGAAAAAGAATTGGTCAAATTAGCCTATCAAGCCGTTACATTGACTTCTCCTACAGATGAAATCCTAACAATCTTATCAGTCGTCGGAATCAAACGCACCTTAGAAATTCTTCTAATCATGCAACAATCAGCTAAAAAGGTTAAAAACCCTGACGGGTTTATTCGTAAGGCAATACGAGAGAATTGGAGTCCCACTTCTATCCCAATCAAATTACCAAAGAAGCAAAGTAAACGATTATATGAGCTAACTCAAAAAGATTATGAACAAAGTATAAGTAGAACAGAACGACAACAATCGGAAAAAGTTCCTTTATATAATTGGCTTGAAGATTAAAGTTAATCTTAATAGATTACTTAAAAAATGGGTGGGGATTTCATGAGGCATGTGAAAGTTAAAACCAAAACCTTTAGAGACAATACAGGAATGAACATAGAAATACCAACGATATTAATTGAACAAAATGGAGAAGTTATTCCTTTGTGGCAACTTCATGAATACCTTATTAATAATAAAGAAATGAGCAAATCATGGCGTAATAAGCTAATACAGGCTGTTGGGCTATTATTGGACTATATAGATGCTAACCATAACAGTTTCTCGAACCCAAAGGATTTTTTTGAGTCTTTTGCTGACGTGATTTTTTCAGGAACAATTAATGAGGAAGGTTATGACCCAAGTGGTCTTTATTGGTTGCCAAAACGTATTAATACAGCAAATGCGTTATTGTTCGCCTTAACTGAATTTTCTGATTGGCTCCACAAAGAATATGGAGCAGTACAACTTAATCCATGGAGAGATGCTACTAAATTTGAAGAAAGACTGAATTGGATGGCACTAATCAATAAAAGCCATCGTTGCTTTCTCGGTCACTTGGATAGTGCCTCAAAAATGTCGGAAATCGCAAAAAAGGCTCGGAATATCAAGCATAGAAGAACACCATCAGGAGATTATGGTGGTGCCAAAACTTTCCCTGAAGATAAGATATACGATTTACTTTGGAAAGGCTTTAAAAAATCAGATCAAAAAAATAAATTGGGTTTTCTTGATCAATATAATTGGCGTGATATTGCTATAACTATCTTAATTCATGGTGGAGGATTAAGAATCAGTGAACCATTCCATATTTGGGTTCATGACGTAATGCCAGACCCCTTCGACCCACAACTTGCCCTTGTACGTGTTTATCACCCAAGTGAGGGCAATGCTCCCAAAGACTTTAAGATGCCAGATGGTAGGTATCTGACTAATCGTGAGGCATACCTTCGTATGAATTACGGTTTATTCCCCCGTAACAAACTTGAAGGAATAAGACGTGCTGGATGGAAAAATCCAAAGATGTCAGATACAGAGCAAAAGTATATGCAAGTTCATTGGTTTCCTCGTCAGTGGGGCTACCTTTTTATGCAAGTGTGGAAGATGTATATGGCTCAAAGAATTCGCAACAAAATACCTGATACTCACCCATTCTTGTTCGTATCGTTTGATAACAAAAATAAAGGCAATATGTATACTATATCATCATATCGACAATCGCATGCCAGAGCCGTACAAAAGATTGGGCTTACAGTAGGAAAAATGCTTGGAACGACTGAACATGGACACAGACATGCTTATGGACAACGTGTAAGTAATGCAAAGATAGACCGTCAGGTCATTCAAGCAGGGATGCATCATAAATCGGATGAATCACAAGATGTATATACAGAGCCAACAATAGACCGAGTAACAAAAGCACTTGCTAATGCAAGTGAGGCATTAAACAATGGTGAACAACTTCCTATGAATGTAGACCTGGATGCATGGTTTAATCAAGAACGCAAAATACAAAAACAATGGATTCAAAAGGGGAAAAGTAAAAATGACAAGAAAGGGTAAACGTAACCTTGGACAAACGAAGGATGTAACATTCAGGTGGGTGACAGAGATAGACCCCGACCTTGAACAATGGCGTTCATTGGCAGAGGAATGGCTTTTAACTGTAAAAAAAGGAAAAAGTCATGCAATAGGAGCATTAGGCAAATTCCTTTATGATTATCTTCACGAAAGAAATTTAAGTAAAGTGCCTGCTGAATACTTAAAGATTGGTTATCCTGCTGAATCGTTCTACGAAACTTGCCTTAGTCATTTAAAATATGAACAGGCTTATTTTCTTTCATACGTTAATAATTTTTTGGATTGGGTTCTTGAAAATTATTTTTCAGTAGAAGATGACTTTGGCAACAAGTTTATCCCAAGTGAATACCATAATCCAATTTCACTTGAAACACCAGGTAAAGTCAAACTTCGTGGTGGGTTAGACGAATCTGATAAAAACACGCTCCCCTATCGTTACATCAAACAACTTCGTACAATCCTTTGCCCTACGGAAGCAACCAGTTTTCGGGATTGGAAATGGTCACAGAACGCAATGAATGCACGAAACGGTGGCGACTGGTTTGTAATCGATCACTCTAAAATTGATAAGGATGACCCCGATTGTGTTTGGCGAGAACGGGAGAGTACCAAATACGAACAGGAGAAAAAGGGGTTGCCAAAGATTGTTTGTGAACTCTGGTCGCCTGTTCGAGCAGTAGCACTGTATACTAAACTACTATTACCATTAAGAACCTATCAGGTCAGGATGCTTGATAGTGGCGAGGCTGATACATATAGGTATGAACAAACTAAACGGAATGAAGCTGGTCAATGGGTCGTTAATAACGGAATGCTTAAAGGCGGAACAGAAAAATATCCCGTAAGGCGTGGAGTCCTTCGTAAATTTTTAGACCCAGTAACAAGATTTGAGATGACGGGACTCTATATTAATACAAACAAGACTGCTGATATTGACAAAGAAGAATGGGCAAAAGGATATGAAGTTCCTTGGCAGTATGAAGAGGTTCTTTATTGGTTGGCAAAATTACGTAACTGGCAAGAAAAGTATAATCCTATTGAGAAGCCGACAGCATGGACAGAACTGGAAAGAACCCATTTTGGAAAAATTAAAGATGAAGGTATTTTGAGACAAATGAGTGCAACTTGTTTTCTGTTTCGTGATGCCTCTGGAGAAAAGAAGAATAAAAATAAACCTATTAGAGAACAGGCACTAAACCCCTTATGGCATAAGCTACTGCTTGAGCTTCAAAGGCAATGTGAATTAGTTGAGGGTTCAGATGATGGAAGTAAACTAAAATTTATAAGAAATGAACATACCACATTCTACCCTCTTCACTCTTTAAGAGTGTCACTGATTACTGCTTATGCACTTGAAGGTGGTGTCCCGATGCCAATTTTAAGCAAGTGTATTGCTGGACATGCTCGATTGGTTATGACGCTCTATTATACAAAAGCTGGTATCACCTATGTTTCTGAAAAGATGAATGAAGCAGAACGGAAAATGGGAGAGGTTGAGCAGGATTCTTACATGCGATGGCTAAAAGATGCAACATATAAGCAGTTAGAAGTATACAGTGCCAGTAATGACCCTGCTTCTCTCCAATCTGTGCTTAATGCTCAACAGTCTGGAGCAAGTTTCATTAAAGATGATAAAGGTATCTGCCCGAAGGGGGGTTGGGGTTGTGACACAGGTGGTACTTATATAAACGATGATACAGGTAAAACAAGCTATGGCGTTGTGCCTGGTTATCCCGAACAAAACTGTGTTCGTTGTCGTTGGTTCCTGACTGGTCCTGCATTCCTCCCAGGATTAGTCCACCATTTCAATGTGATAGGATATAACATTAGTGAAACCGCAGAACGGTTACTACGCTTTGAGGAAGAAATTGAGGGATTGGAAAACTTGAAGTTCGAGTGTGAACAAAACAATCTACCATTCTTAGAAAATGAAAAACTATCCAAACTTGAAAAATTATATCAACAAGAAATACAAAAGAATGATACGTTGGCAAATGACTATAATGCCACACTTCGCCTGATTGACCGTTGTGTAGCGATCATTAAACAATCGAAGGATGATGGACATACCCAATTTGTGGCAGTTGGAACTATGGATGATGTACAGATTGCTTTAGAGGATGTACCCGATAAGCTGAATCAGATACAAACGGTTTGTAATGGAGCAGAAATATTTCCTGAAACGGATGCAAGTAAGGCTGTCCTGCAAAGAAGCCAGGTATTAGATTTAGCTCTCGCTATGAATGGGAAACGACCAATATTTTTCACTCTCACTCCCGAACAGCAATTAATCGCTGGAAACGCATGGATGCAGTTGTTAATAAATCGTGCTGGAAGCCTGAAAGATGCTGTACCATACATGGAAGGCAGAAAAAAACTTTCAGAAATAGGTTTAGAGAACGAAACAGAAGATTTTGTTCAATCAATTACAGAAAAAAGTTTACGGTTATCTGGTTTTAATAATCAATCTATCGTTAAAACACTCGAATTAACTTAAAACAAGGAGAGTGATAAAGTATGATCGTTACTATTGAACCGAATGAGCTTTTTGTTCAATTATCGGAAAATGCCTCTACCCGCAAAAAACGTTCCCTTGAAATCATTCACAATGTATGCAAAGAGCAATATGAGCGTGGCAGTAAGGACTTTTCTATACCAACCTTAGGGCGTTTATCATCGGAAGAAAAAGGACCGACTATACAAACTATTCGTAACAAGGCAGGTGAAGATTACAGGGCTTTGATGCATTGTTGGGCAGAATACGCAAACGGTACAACCAAAAAAACAAAAACTAAACAAGAAAATACTACATCAGACGAAATTCTTGCGGGTATAACCGACCCCACTATTCGTGCGTTAGTTGGCGTTATTTTAGCTGAGAACCGCAAACTAAAGGGTGAGAATTCACTTCTTAAACAGAATACAAAACTGACTATTGATATGAGACCTTCTGCTCGACCTTTGCTAAATGCCAATGAAAATACAGAGACATTACCACGAATAAGCAATCTCCTTCCTTCGGAAGTTACAGCACTACAAAATGCTATTTCTGATGAATTTCTTACGGAATGGGGTTTTACAACAGATCAACAAGGGAGGGTTAAGTTTAAGGGTCGTACAATGTATAAAGCTGGATATGTCACCGCAATTAAAAAAATTCTTTCCAACTACTTGAAAGAATAAACTGTTAAATAATTCTTTATGCCAAGTTATCAAATCCACCTACGATTCACAATAGGCGAAAAACAGACTGTAAAAGCGTTAAAATAACGTTAAAATGGAGTGATTTTGAACATGGGTGAAAACACTGTAAGGTTGTCAGCTTACCTACCAGCTAACTTGAAAGATGAATTAGATAAAATGGGTCAAGAAGTTGGGTTAAAAACAAACCAACTGGTAGTAATGGCACTGCATAGCTTGGTGAGGAACTATGAACGGAAAGGCAGTTTCATCTTTGTAGACCTATTAGAACCATCAGATAAATAAAGGGGTAGAGATAGGAAACCATATTTACAAAGCTAAAGAAGTTTTTGTTATAAAAAAGCCAACTTCCATTTTCAGGAATCGACTTTTTTATATTTAGCTTGTTTCACAAAAGCTCCCTTTAGTTTAAGTACAATGGTTCACAATCTTCAACGTAATTCAAACAAAAAGGCAATTCTATTATAAAACATGTACCCTTTCGCTTAATTAGGGGGTTTTATTTTTCAAGTACGCCTTTTAATCCAACTAACTTGTTTTTAATAAAGGGGTCAATCTCGTCAGGTAAATGGTCTAATGCAAAAAATTTTGCTTCTATTCCTTGGTTGCTATCAGGTGTTATTACTCCTTCGTACTCGGTACATAAATAACCAATCGCAACCGTTTGATACTCATCTCCGCTTTCCTCGACACGATTTATTAATTCCTTACCTGAGTAGACCCCAAATAATTTTAACGCCTTTATCTTTACGCCTATTTCTTCAAAGACATTTCGTGTAATACACTCTTCGACTGACTCATTTAACTGCAAAATTCCACCTGGAATCCCCCAAGTTGCTCCTGAATATCTACTTAATAAAATTTCTCCGTAATGATTAACGATAGCTACACTTGGTCGAACAATTATTAGTGGGGAATTCCCAATCATTTCTCTCATATTTTCACAATAATTCATACATACCCCCGATGATAAAATCCTTTATAAAGGTGACTTTAACCTTACTTGATACAAATATGTATCAAAGGAGTAACCTACTCCCTTTTAGATGGCATTTGTCAGCCACCTTCTATACAAGTTGCGGTGGAACTACCTACTACATTATTTAATTCAGTTAATAAGACTTGTAGTGTGTTGTCGGTAACTAATACTTGTAATGTTTCATTTGCAATTGGAACATTGTATTTTTGAAAAACCTGAAACGTATCTTCCCACACTTCGGTTATAGCTTTTGAAGTCATATTTGCTTGAATTACCATAAAAATAACCTCCTTATATCTTCATATTACCATTTTTTCTTAAACTAACCTGCCATTGTTAGTCGAATATGAAAAAGGCTGCCGATTTAGCAGCCAGAACTTAAAAGAAAGCCCCCGTTTGTTGAAAAACTTTTTATGATAATCCTTTGATAAAAGCTGTTACGTTGCCTAAACAACAACTACCTTGCGGATTGTTCACTTCACAACCGCACCGATTTTCTTTAATGTTTTGACGAATATGCTCAATGGGTTTATCGGCATGTCCATTTTCGACATATTCATTAATTTTTTCTTTAGTCCAATCAAAACAATAACAAATCGGCGTAGTGGTGGATTTGTCTTTTTGATGAACAGCAACCTTTAAGTCAGATACAAGATATGCTTTTTTAAGTGTATCAAAATAAACCACATCACAGCCTTCACTTGAACAAAAATAGTGATTTTCTTTAGCATTTAGCGTTTCTAACGAAGATGGTTTCAGCATGGATTTTAGTGTAATCAGCTTTACACTTTTAGCCTTACTTTGACAAGATGGGCATTCCTCAACAACACTTTCAATTTTTATTTCTATAGGGTTACTACAACAATCTGCCATGTTTCTCCCGCCTTTTTTGTTTTTATTCAATCACTTCATACCCTAACTTGATAATCACTTTTTTAATCTTTTCGAACGAAACTTGTGAACGGTCAAATGTAACCGTTGTTTCTCCAGTCACTTTTGAATCAAACTTCTCAATACCATCTAATTTTTTTACAGCAGAACCTACTGTTTTTGTACAATGCTCTCATGTATACCCCTTTATCATAAATGATACAGTTTTTAAATTTTTGGGCATAATGGAATCTTTGTTTCCTTGATTAGCACACCCAGAAAGGGTTAACCCGATTAGTAAGGCAATAATACTTAGTGTACGAGCAATTTTCATGTCATACCTCCTAAAACCCTTGTGACAAAAAGGTGTAAAGTAGCAGGAAAATCGAAAGGACTGTAGCTGTCCATAACCATTTTTCCATTTTCTTTGTTCTATTCTTTTGTCTCCAGTAAAATATGTGGGCAACCCCAAGTAGTATCACCGTAAGACCAATAAACACCATACGATAAGGAGCGAATGTAACTGCTAATGTTCCTGCCAAACCACTTAGACCAAGTGGAATTAATACAGCAAAGCCAATTCAACATATACTGGCGAAAAAAGCAGTGATTACCGATGTTATAGAAGCAATTTTTGTTTTCACTTTCCGTAATCCCCTTTTATATTAGTCAGAAGTTACTTTCCAATTTTCTCTTCATTCATTAGGTTTTCGATAATTGGACATTCATGGAGGGATTTTCCATCAGGACAACACTCTTTCAATTGGATAAGCATGTGTTCAATTCTTTTTAAATCACTAATTTTCTTTTGTACTTCATCAATTTTTTGAACAACAAATTCATACATATCCCTACACCGGTCATCGTCTTTATCAACAACCCCGAGTAGTTTATCAATCTCGGTTAAAGAAAAACCTAAATCTTGCATTCGTTTAATAAACTGTAGGCGATTCACAAACTCTTCTGGATACATCCTGTATCCAGCTTTTGTACGAGAAGGCTCGGAAAGGAGACCCAACCTTTCATAGTATCTTATGGTTTCTTTATTGACTCCACACCTTTCTGCAAGTTCACTTATGCGATATTTCATTTCATTCACCTCAGATAAATTATAAACCCTGTACCATAGTACATGGTAAAGGGGAGATTTGAAAAATTTATGACTTTTAAACTAACCTGCCCCGTTAGTTTAAGTACAAACCTTCACAATATTTCCATTTGTTTTATTGCATAATTCCATTATTCAGCTTTCAAAGTATTCAATCAAGATGTTTTGTATCGCTAAGTGAAGTGAAAATTGTAAGGATATTTGTTGTGGTAATTTGTAGTGGTAAAAACATTGTAAAAGGCAGGGTTAAAGTATAAACCCCGCCTTTTTATTAATAAGATTTCGTATAGGTTTTCGTACATATACTAAAACCTAAAATCAGCAATATCATAGCTTAACTATGTTTTGGTATAGTTATTGCTATATATTTTGAACTTGGGGTTTTTATTTAT
>CALCRD010000011.1 GCA_937894355.1 uncultured Bacillus sp. | reverse complement strand
CCAAGGTAACGGTAAAGAGGTAGTCCAACTAAATCAGCAGCAGCATGAGCAGCAGCCATAGAAACACCAAGAATAGCATTAGCGCCCAATTTACCTTTATTTTCAGTACCATCAAGCTCGATCATTACACGGTCAATACCTACTTGATCAGTAACATCCATGCCAATAACAGCCTCAGCAATGATATCATTTACATTATTTACAGCCTTTAATACACCTTTACCAAGGTAACGGGACTTGTCGCCATCACGAAGCTCAACCGCTTCATATTCACCTGTAGACGCACCAGATGGAACCAAAGCACGACCAAACGAACCTGACTCAGTTAAAACCTCAACCTCTACTGTTGGATTCCCACGGGAATCAAGAACTTCGCGTGCATAAACCTCTTGAATATAAGGCATTACAAATCTCTCCTTTTGAAAAAATGATTTTTTTTGAAAAATTTTTCTTTGACAATATTCCGCGACATCGATATGTAAAAAGATTTACCTGTTAACCATTGTTCCCGAAATCCTAAAACAACATCAAGCCAACAAAAAATGTATCATTACTTTTTGATTAAAGAAGTCCCAGTCATTTCTGCTGGTAATTCAATACCTAAAAGATCAAGCATAGTTGGAGCTAAATCACCAAGAACTCCACCCAAACGAAGCTCAGCGCCTGGTTTTGTAACAATTACAGGAACCGGATTTGTCGTATGAGCAGTCATTGGATTACCTTCAATAGTGATAACCTCATCTGCATTCCCATGGTCAGCAGTAATGATGGCCGTACCACCTTTTTCATGAATTAAATCTATGACTCTTCCTAAACACTCATCAACTGTTTCAACAGCTTTAATCGTTGGTTCAAGCATACCTGAATGACCAACCATATCTGGATTAGCATAATTCAAGATGATTGCATCAAACTTATCTGCCTTAATTTCATTGATAAGCGCTTCGGTTACCCCATAAGCACTCATTTCTGGTTGTAAATCATACGTTGCTACTTTAGGAGAAGCAATCAATATTCTTTCCTCACCAGGGAATTCCGCTTCACGGCCACCGCTCATAAAGAAAGTTACATGCGGATATTTTTCTGTTTCAGCAATACGAAGCTGCTTCAGATTGTTTTGCGCTAAAACTTCACCAAGCGTATTATCCAAATTGGTTGGTTTAAAGGCAACATAACCATCAACCGTTTCACTAAAATGAGTTAAGCAAACAAAGAATAAGTTCTCGGGATGCTTCTCACCGCGATCAAAAGAGCGAAAATCTTTATTAGTAAAAGTATTCGAAATTTGAATCGCCCGGTCTGGACGGAAATTATAAAAAATAACAGCATCATTATTAGCAATCGTTGCCACTGGTTGTCCATTTTCACCTAACATTACAGAAGGTAACACAAACTCGTCAACAATGCCATTTTCATAAGAGTCACGAACCACTTCTAATGGGTCAGTGTAGCTTGGACCTTCTCCGTAAACCATAGCCCGGTAAGATTTCTCAACCCGTTCCCAACGCTTGTCACGGTCCATTGAATAATAACGACCGGAAATCGTCGCGAATTCTCCGACTCCGATTTTTTCCATTTCATCCAATGTTGCTTGGATATAACCTTCAGCAGTTTTCGGACCTACATCACGACCATCTAAAAATGCGTGAACATAAACTTTCTTAACACCCTCTGATGCAGCAAGACGAAGCAACGCAAACATATGATCCATATGACTGTGCACGCCACCATCTGATAACAAGCCAAAGAGGTGCAGCGCTGTGCCTTCCTTTTTCACATGATTAATTGCGCCAATAAAGGTTTCATTTTTCTCAAATTCACCTTCGCGAATAGCTACGTTTACTCTTGTTAAACTTTGATAAACTACTCGGCCAGCACCAATGTTTAAGTGACCAACCTCAGAATTCCCCATTTGTCCTTCAGGTAATCCTACAGCTTCACCGCTAGCGGTTAAATTACTATGTGGAAATTCCTTCCACAGACGATTGAAATTCGGCTTTTTCGCTTGAGCGACCGCATTTCCCTTGCTTTCATTCCTGCATCCAAATCCATCAAGGATTATTAATGCTACGGGAGATTTACTCATTTTTTCCTGCCTCCAATAATTGTAGGAAAGATTCAGCATCTAAGCTAGCTCCACCTACCAAAGCCCCGTCGATATCCGGTTGTGACATGTATTCCTTGATGTTTTCTGGCTTTACGCTACCACCGTACTGAATCCTTACTGCTTGTGCTACTTCATTTGAAAATTGTTCAGATATAACCCGGCGAATATAAGCACATACCTCATTTGCATCCGCAGAGGATGAAGATCGGCCTGTACCAATTGCCCAAATTGGTTCATAAGCAATAACGGTTTGTTTGGCTTGCTCATTCGTTAAACCAGCTAAACCTTTTTTCACTTGATCCCCAACTAATTGATTGGTTTGACCATTTTCACGCTGTTCTAACGTTTCACCGCAACATACGATTGGTATCATTCCATGTGCAAAAGCCGCATGGGCTTTTTTGTTAACACCCTCGTCTGTCTCGTTAAACATTTCCCGGCGCTCAGAATGACCAATAATTACATATTCCACACCGATATCAGCTAGTGCCACTGGACTGATTTCTCCAGTAAACGCACCTTGGTTTTCAAAATGCATATTTTGTCCGCCAACTTTGACATCAGTGCCTTTTGAACTAGCCACTAATTGTTCCAGAAATAATGCTGGTGCACAGACAACACTATCTACTTTTTCTGTAGAAGGGACTCTTGTCTTAACCTGTTCCAGAAAGCTTTTTGCCTCAGATAAAGTTTTGTGCATCTTCCAGTTTCCTGCAATAATCGGTTTACGCATATGGGTACTTCCTTTCTGCTATTCTTATTTGATCGTTCTTATGAACACAAGAATTTCTAAGTTGTCTTTTAGGGTTTCCCAGTGAGGAAAATTAACCCTCCCCACTGATAGAAGTTTCACCTTATTTATCGTTCAATGCCACGATTCCTGGGAGTGCTTTTCCTTCCATGAATTCCAAGGAAGCACCGCCCCCAGTTGAAATATGACTCATTTTATCAGCTAAGTCAAATTTTTCAACCGCTGCAGCTGAGTCTCCTCCACCGATGACAGAATATGTATCCTTTGATTGGGCAAGTGCTTCGGCAACTGCCTTTGTTCCACCAGCAAATTTGTCCATTTCAAACACACCCATTGGTCCATTCCAAATCACCAATTTTGATGACTTAATAACGTCAGAATAAATTGCTGCCGTTTTTGGTCCAAGATCAAGCGCTAACCAATCTGACGGTATTTCTTCAATTGGAACAACCTTGCTATTTGCATCAGCAGCAAATTCCTCTGCCACTACTGCATCAATTGGCATGTAAAAGTTCACGCCTTTTTCTTCTGCTTTTTTGATAAAAGAAAGAGCTAAATCTAGCTTGTCCGCTTCTAAAAGGGACTTACCGATTTCATGACCTTGCGCTTTAACAAACGTATACGCCAATCCACCACCGATAATCAAATTATCTACTTTATCAAGTAGGTTATCGATAACACCAATTTTATCTTTTACTTTTGCTCCACCTATAATCGCAGTGAACGGACGTTCAGGATTGGAAACAGCTTTACCAAGAACATCAAGCTCTTTTTGCATTAAGAATCCTGATACAGCCGGGATAAAATGAGCAATTCCTTCCGTTGAAGCATGAGCACGGTGAGCTGTACCAAATGCATCATTTACATAAAGATCTGCAAGTGCAGCAAACTCTTTTGCCAATTCAGGATCATTTTTTTCCTCACCAGGATAAAAACGAACATTCTCAAGTAAAAGAACATCTCCCTCAGATAGGGCATTTACTTCTGATTTTACAGTCTCGCCATAAGCCTCATCTGTCTTTTTCACTTCTTTGCCAAGCAGCTCAGATAAACGCTTCGCTACAGAGGTAAGTCTCATTTCTTCGACAACCTGTCCTTTTGGACGTCCAAGATGAGAAGCAAGAACTACTTTTGCTCCTTGGTCAATTAAATATTGGATGGTTGGAAGCGCTGCACGGATTCTTGTGTCGTCCGTAACTTGTCCATCTTTCATTGGAACATTAAAATCGACGCGACAAAACACGCGTTGACCTTTCACGTTCACATCTTTTACTGATTTTTTGTTCATGCAGGTTTGTCCTCCTTTTTTTCTATAAGGGTTAGGTCTAAGTCCTAAACCTAACAGTTTACGAGCATGAAGAAAACTTGCTGTTTGGCAAGCATATCTAAGGTGTCAAAACAAAATAAAGAAAGGGGAGCGGGGAATCATCCCCGCTCCCCTGAATCCCGTATGATGGCGGGGTTACACCGACAACCAAAGAGGGGATTAAATACCATCTAATTGGAAAATAGGGTATCGGACATATATCCGACACATCCTTTACCATTATAGACCTTGTAGAACTGTTAGCCAATATTTTAATATATAAATTTTCCTACAAATTAATTATTTTTCCTACAAATAAGTTAGTTTTCCAACATTTATTGCAGACCTTTATTACCCATGAATTCTGCAAGATCAACTACGCGGTGTGAATAACCAGTTTCGTTATCATACCAAGATAGAACTTTTACAAGATTGCCTTCCATTACCATTGTCGAAAGAGCATCAATAGAGGATGAAGCAGGGTTACCATTATAATCAACTGATACGAGTGGAAGTTCAACGTACTCAAGAATTCCCTTTAATTCACCTTCAGCCGCAGCTTTTAACGCACCATTTACCTCTTCAACGGTTACTTGTTTTTCTAGCTCAACAACTAAATCTACTACAGAAACGTTTGGAGTTGGTACACGCATAGCCATACCATTTAATTTCCCTTTTAACTCAGGTAAAACTAACGCAACCGCTTTTGCAGCACCTGTTGATGTTGGGATAATGCTTTCGGCAGCAGCACGAGCCCGACGATAATCTTTATGTGGCAAGTCTAAAATTTGTTGATCATTTGTATAAGAGTGAACCGTGGTCATCATTCCACGCTTAATCCCAAAGTTTTCATTTAATACTTTTGCAAACGGGGCTAAGCAGTTAGTTGTACATGATGCATTTGAAACGATATGGTGCTTGGCTGCATCATATTTTTCTTCATTAACTCCCATAACGATAGTGATATCTTCGTCTTTACCCGGTGCTGAAATAATAACCTTTTTAGCACCTGCTTCAAGATGTTTTGCTGCGTTATTACGATCAGTAAATCTTCCTGTTGATTCGACAACTACTTCAACACCAAGTTCGCCCCAGCCAAGTTGAGCAGGATCACGTTCAGCGATAACCTTAACTTTGTGACTGCCGACCACTAAATACTCGCCGTCAACAGTTACTGTTTCTGATAATTTGCCATGAACTGTATCATATTGTAAAAGATGTGCTAGCATCTTTGCATCTGTTAAATCATTTACCGCTACAATCTCCACATTAGGATTATTTAATGCTGCCCGAAATACATTCCGCCCAATCCGTCCAAATCCATTAATACCCATTTTTACTGTCATTTTTATTTCCTCCTTTTATGCTTCAACCATATAGTTTTTTAGAGAAATAATTCCAGTGACTCTTATTAATATTGAAAAGGGGTTATCCCTGTAACAAATTATTTAATGTATTTTTGAAAATAGAACTTTTTGACTAATAAAGCTTAGGTAATATCAAGCTTTAAGAACATTCGTTATCCTTGTAGTAATTGTTTTGCGGCTCCTTCATCGGTTATTAAAATGGTTGTTGTAGGCGCACTCTTCATGTAAGCGCGAATCGCTTTCGCTTTTGAAGCTCCACCTGCTACCGCTAAAACATTTTCAATATTGTTCAAATCTTCGAGCTGGAGGCCCATCGTAACCGCTTTATGGACTACCTCACCAGCCTCATTAAAATAATATCCAAACGCCTCTCCAACAGCCTCGTTTTTGATGATTTTTTCTAAGTCCTTTTGGGCTGTATTGCGGCGTTCTGCCATTATTATAGCGTCTCCAATTCCATGTAAAACCATGCTCGCCGAGTGTATCAGACCTAGTACCTCAGAAATCGTTGGTTCTTTACTAAAAGAGTCATACGTTTCCTGACTGACTTGATCAGGCACATAAAAAACTCGATGCTTGGCACCAGCTTTTTCGGCCATCCTCGCACATATGGTATTTGCTTGGTTTTTAACGACTTCACCAATGCCACCACGAGCGGGTACAAATAATAGGTTTTTATGAATATTAGGAGTAAGCATTTCAGCTACTGAGGCAATTGTTGTCCCACCAGTTACTGCAATTATATTCTCACCTTGGAGTAATTCATTCATGCAATTTGCCGTTGCCCGACCAAGGTCATGCTTCACCCACGGCGATTCATCGCTATCACCAGAGACAACAATAACTCGGCTAATGTTAAGCATACTTTTTAACTTTTCCTCTGTTTCTGTGATACCGGTAATTTCCCGCATCACATTTTCCAGGCTATTTAACAGCTTCATTCCTTCTGAAGTTAAGCTCATTCCAGCGCTTGAAATATTTATCAACTCTTGGTCTTTTAGAAATTCCACTTCACTGCGCAGGATTCGTTCGGTTAAATTAAGGCTCCCTGCTAAACTTCTTCTTCCAACTGGCTGCATTAATCGAATGTATTGAAGAATCGAATATCGTTTTTGCATAACCTGTAGGAGATCAGGTAATAATCTTTTTTGTAAATCAATTATCGAGTACATGGTAATGTTCTCCTTTTTTTCTGGACATAATTAGTCCCACTTAGACATATTATGTCCCACTCGGGTAAAAAAAAACTCCTGAGCTATAATTTAATCTTAACAGGAGTGAAACTATATTACAACTAACTAAAACAGTAATTTATCCGAGAAAACGATTACAATGAAAATATCTTTTCAGACAAGCTAAGCTTACTTCTATTTCTATTAACCAGGCGATAATTTTATGCACACATTCAGTTAATTTTTAGGCTATGTTAAACTTAACTGTTGATTTCCGTTCCAGGCACTTCGCTTTCCGCGGGCTCACCCGTGAGCCTCCTTCGGTCGTTCCTTCCTTCGGAGTCTCACTCAGCTCGTGCTCCCGCAGGAGTCTTCGTGCCTTCCACTCCAATCAACAATGTTTCCAAAATCAACATTCATCATTAACACAACCAATTTCTAAGAAAGGTCTATCTTTTTTGTAAAAAATGACTGATGGTTTGGCGATCAATCTGACCAAATTGGACCTCTTCCCCATCAATTTCTACAACTGGAATCATCAAACCATACTCCTCAGTTAAACGATCATCATTGTAAATATCAACTTCCTCTAAAACAAAATCAAATTCCGATTTGAGATTGACTAATACTGCTTTACCCTTAACACATAACGGGCAATTTTTTCTTGTATAAAGCTTTACTATAACTTTGTTCACGTAAAATTCTCCTTTTACTGATACCTTTTTCGTTTGGAGGATGACGGGATTCCTAATTGTACTCGATATTTTGCTAACGTTCTTCGGGAAACAACAATCCCTTCTTGTTCCTTCAACATCTTAACCATATCTAAATCTGACAATGGATTAAGCTTGTTTTCCTCATCAATTAATTTTACCATAGCCATTCTTACCTTGCTCGACGAAAGTCCTTCATCTGATAAAGATTCAATTGCATTTGTAAAAAATGACTTTAGTTCAACTGTCCCAAAAGGAGTTTGCACATACTTCTCCCGAACAGTCCGGCTAACGGTCGATTCATGGATTCCCAATTCATCAGAAATTTCTTTCATCGTCATCGGTTTTAAATAATCTGGACCCTTTTCAAAGTATAACTGCTGCTTCTCAAGAATTTTCCCGGTAACATTTACAATCGTTCTTTGCCTTTGCTCGAGGCTGCGAATGATCCAGTGAAAGTCCTGTCTTTTATCATGCAAAAAATCACTTACACTTCGGTCGTGATAAGAAGATAGATTTTTAAAATAGTCCTTGTTAAATTGAACTTTAGGAAGAATATTATCGAATAATCGGACTACAAATTGACCCTCATCTTGGACAATCATTACATCCGGAACAACATAGGATGCTCGTTCATACTGAAAAGCTGAACCTGGCTTTGGATTTAAGCTAGCTATATAATCAAATGCTTTTTGGATTTCATTTATTTCGGTTGATAGGATTTTTGCAAGCGCTTTCCATTTTCTTTCGGCAAACATCGTAAAATAGTTTGAAACCAGATTTTCGGCAAACTCGTTCCCTTTGGGGTCAGTTCGTATCTGTAAGAGCAAACATTCTTGTAAATTGCGGGCGCCAATACCAGCTGGTTCCAACTTTTGCAAAATCGCTAGACATTTCTCAGCTTCCTCTAGGGAAATCTGAAAATGTTTAGCAAGTTCGATTAAATCTCCTGTGAAATAACCATTATCATCTAAACAGTCGATAAAATGTTTAATTACTTTCTTTTGGTGTGAATTCAAATTCAAATCTTGAAGCTGGGGATATATGTAATCTGTCAATGTAAACCTTTGATCACCAATTTGTTCAATCCAAGACTTATCATTTTGACTTTTTTGAACGATTCCCGTTTTTCTGTTGCGATAGGTAGGATTATTCTTGATATTGTCAATTTGTAGTAATGGATTCTCCAGCGCTTTATTTTCCAGAAAAGATACAAGCTCAACTGCGGAATATTGCAATAACGCTATGGCTTGTGAGAGCTCTTGCGTCATCGTTAATTTTAAAGTTTGTTGTTGCCATAAACCTGCTTTTAATTCCATCTCCACTCCCCCCTTACCTTATTTTACACTACACAGGAATGATGTTCACTGAAATGTATTTGGCATTTTTCGAGGTTTTTCTTGCTTTAGGGAACGGTAAAGAGCTGATTTTCCTGGTGTATGATGGGGCATGCTAACAAATATAGCCACTTACCTAAAATAGGCAGTGGCTTAGGGAAACTTCCCAAATATTACTATATGAATATCTAAAATAGCCATATTCATTTTGCCACCGGGTAAGCATAGGCAACAAAACGTTGCGGTGCCGGGCTTGGACCAACAAACGGGTAACAAGTTGTAACCACCAGTACTTCTTCGCCCATCTTTCTTACGACAGAAGTATCATCTTTGTCAACAATAATTGTTTTCCGTATTTCATAGGTGTACTTGCCATTTGACAAATTAACAATAAAACGATCGCCAATCTTCATTTTATCAAAGTTACGGAATACGGTATCGTTATGTCCAGAAAGGATGATTTGATCGCCCTTACCTGGAAGCACCGTTTCAGTCATATGACCCACACCAAGTCTCAGTTCCTTTTCACTTGTGCCCTCTACAATTGGAAGTGTTCTTTTTAGCTTAGGAATTGATAGTGTACCTATGACCGTTGTAGTTGATGCGTTTTTAACCTTTTGGGTTGTCTGGTCAGGCTCAGTTTCATTAGCGGAAATAATAGGATCAGTCGTATTTATTGAATTATCTCCCCCAACCACCTTCATGGCAACATCCAACGCATCACGTTGAGCATTATCATGACTAATTTTTTCGTATGCCTTCAATCCCATAAACAAAAGACTCAACAGAATTAACGCTGTTCCTACGTCCAAACCAATCTGTTTAAGGATTTTTCTCTGTTTTAATCTACTGAAAATGATTTTATATTTGCTTTGTTTCTTTCCATGTTGAGTACTTTTGGTTTGATTTGCATTTGATTTAATAGAATGTACTAATTGCCGAGTTTTTTCCTGCCTAAATCGATTGAAATACAAATATTTGTTCATAGAATTTATTTTGGTACGACTTTTATCCAAATTAACTCTAGTAAAATACCTTTTGTTTTTCAGTGAGTTTACTTTCTGACACATTTTAGTTTGGGTGAATTGGTTAAATTGTCCTCTGTTTTTCATAGGATTACT
>CALCRD010000010.1 GCA_937894355.1 uncultured Bacillus sp. | reverse complement strand
AGTTATTTTCTAAACGAGAGCATTTTATTTGGATAATCGGATCATTTCGATATTGGCTTAGAACATCAATCGCATTAAAAACAATGTTTATGAATACTTGCCGTATTTCGTCCGCATAACCATAAAGCTCAACATTTCCAGTCAGATTCAAATTGTTGAGAACCTTTACTTTACTGTCCAAAATACTTGGGTAAAGAAAAGATAAAACTTCATCAACCAACTCATTCAAGGAAAACAAAGTTTTTTCCTTTCCGATAACTTCCTTTTTTGACAGAAGAAGAAATTGTGAAATTCTGAAGTTTAACTGTTCTAATTCGCTGCCAATGATATCCAAATATTTCATTTCCGGGTTTTCAGCTTTCAAAAGCTGAATGAATCCTTGGATAGAGGTCAATGGATTTCTAAATTCATGAACGAAACTTGATGTCATTTGTCCAAGCAAAGTAAGTCTGTCCTGATGGGTAGAATCGATAAATTGAGTTTTTTCTTCAATTATTTTATCCTTTGCTTCTGTGTAAAAGGAAACTGCATGATAAATAAATTCATCAAAAAACTCATTAATTTCATTTATGATTTGTTGAAGATTTGGCCATTCAAGCTGAAGATATGTTAAATATTGGACTAAAACTGTTCGACCAACATTGACGTTGTAGATAAAGTTTCCAATATTACTTTTCTCACGAACCCGTTCTTCTCCAACTAGCGTTGCGATTTTGCGAATATAACTTTCGAGATCGTCACCGGATTTGGAAATCATATTATTTATTATTTGAAAAATAAATTCCCGGTTATCTTCTACTTTTTCTTTAAAAGAATCATCAGGTGAAACGAGTAATCTCTTTTCCCACTCATCCATTAAGGCAACTTTATGGTCTGCTAAATAATCAAGTAATCTTCTTTTAGATGCTGTTATCATATATTTTGTCTCACCCATTCTACGTACTTAAATCATCTATATAGAGAAAGTATTCGATTTTAAAAGACAAAATCCTTTGAAAATTTTAAGAAAATTTAAAAAAATAACAAAAATACACTAAAATTTGTAAAATGAAGTTTACAATTCAAATTATTTTTGAATATTTGTTTAAAGAAAGTGAAAATGAGACATTGGGAAATTTCTCAACATATTGACACAAAATTGCCGGATATATGTAGAGATAACCATTATCATTTGAATTATTTATGTTATAATGAGGTTAGTTTAGTTAATGAGAATAATTATCAGAGATTCATTTCCATATACATGAGGTGATCATATGCTAGGTTTTTTAAAAGCTGGTGAAAAAGGTAAAATAATGGATTTATCAGGAGCGGACCATCTAGTTAGAAGACGTCTACTAGATTTTGGGATTACCAATGGCTCAGAAGTGAGTATTAAATGTGTCATGCCCTTTGGAGGACCTTTCATGGTGGAGTCCTGTGGGCAGTGTGTTGGAATAAGACGTAAGGAAGCATGTCAGATAAAAGTGGAGAGATTAGCATAATGGACATTGCCCTATTAGGGAACCCAAATACGGGTAAAACATCACTTTTTAACAACTTAACAGGCTCGTATGAGTATATAGGGAATTGGAGTGGGGTAACGGTTGAAAAAAAGGTAGGCCAATTTAAAAATGGGTTTGCTAAATTAATAGATCTACCCGGAATTTACACACTAAGTCCTCTTTCCAAGGATGAAGGTGTTGTTTCGGAGTTTTTTTTGTCTGGTGAAATAGATAAGCTACTAAATATTCTAGATGCCTCCCAATTGGAACGGAATCTTAATTTGACGGTTCAGTTACTCGAGTTTGAAAAACCGCTTGTCATTGGCTTAAATATGGTTGATGTTGCTAAAAATCGTGGGATTCATGTAGAACCAGAAATATTAGCTCAATATCTTGGGGTTCCTGTTGTTCCTGTCATTGCTAGAAACGGAACTGGTTGTGATATTTTAGAACAAATGGCAACGGATACCAAGTTTATACATGGGAACGAGAAAATTGTAAACTACGGACTTGAGTTTGAAAAATCTCTATTAGAGCTCGAGCCAATCCTTCAAGGTAAAACCATTCATTCAACAAGATGGTTAGCACTACAGCTCTTAGAAGGAAATGTAAATGTTAGGACTTATTTGAATTCCATTGTCGGCAAGGAACAGATTGATTTGTTTGTTACTTCAGTAGAAAAGCTGATTGATGGGCAATCACTCGAACATTATATTTATCAGAAAAGACGTTTAGCGATTGAAAAAATCGTGAAAGCTGCAACGCATAAAACAGAAAAAGTAATCGTTCCTTTAACTGAAAAGGTTGACAGAATTGTCACGAATAAGTTTTTGGGGATTCCGATTTTTTTGATCCTGATGTATTTGATGTTCATGTTAACCTTTGACTGGCTAGGTTTTCCATTATCGGATGCGCTTGACGGTTTTCTATCAGGCCCAGTTACATCAGGAATATCTCAGTTATTGACCGCGATTGGCGCATCGTCCTTTATAGAATCACTTATATTGGATGGAATCGTTGCTGGTGTAGGCGGGGTACTTGTTTTTGTACCGCAAATCTTTATTCTGTTTTTATTTATTTCTATCTTAGAGGATTCTGGTTATATGGCCCGAGTGGCGCTCGTCATGGATCGTTTAATGGAATCTGTTGGTCTTAATGGGAAAGCATTTATTCCAATGATGATTGGATTTGGCTGTAATGTTCCTGGAATCATGGCAGCAAGAACAATTGAAACACCGAAAGAACGCTTGCTGACTATTCTGTTAACACCATTAATGTCGTGCTCGGCACGTTTACCTGTATATGCATTATTCGTTGGTGCCTTTTTCTTAGCAAATAAAGCCCTTATTGTTCTATCTTTATATGTATTGGGAATTGTTATTTCTTTAATTTTAGCGAAGATTTTTTCGGCGACAATCCTAAAGGGGGAAACTTCCCTTTTTGTCATTGAGTTGCCGCCATATCGGATGCCGCAATTTAGAACCTTATGGAGAAGTACTTGGGAAAAGGGGAAAGGTTTTATTAGAAAAGCTGGAACATTCATTTTTGCTGGTTCGGTTATCGTATGGTTACTTGCTTATGCTGGTCCAAATGGTTTAAACGTGGATATGGATGATAGCTTTTTAGCTGTCATCGGTGGGGTGGTTGCCCCGATTTTTGAACCGCTTGGATTTGGTACTTGGCAAGCCGGGGCATCGCTTCTAACAGGATTCCTCGCTAAAGAAGCCATTATCTCAACGATGAATATTATTTATTTTGTTCCAGACGAAGCAAGTCTACAAGGACTTTTAGCTCAACATTTTTCAGCGATATCTGCCTACAGCTTTATGGCATTTATTTTATTGTATGTTCCCTGCCTTGCGACGGTAGCAACGATTTATAAAGAGACAGCATCCAAAAAGTGGACTGCCTTTTCGATGGGATATGCTTTAGTCATTGCCTATATTTTGTCATTGGTTATTTATCAAGGTGGAAAACTACTTGGGTTTTAGGTTTTACGCTTTGCTACTACTTATAATAGGAGCGAAATTATATGTTTGTTAACATACTCATTGGTGGAGCCATTTTTGGATATGCAATATGGGCACTTGTTAGATTTATCAAAAAATCAAAACAAGGTAAATGTGCAGCGTGTTCTTTACAAAAGGGCTGTGAAAGCCAAACAAGCTGTCAAATAACCCCACCGAAAAAATAAATACTTGAAAATAGCAGCGGTTAGTGTAAAATTACACTAAAAGCAGTTAAAGGGATGACCTATCGTGATTAGAGAAGAGATTATCCTCAGAGTTTCAGAAAAAATGCGTTTGATTCGGGCTGAAGTAGGGTATACCCAGGATAAAATGGCAGAAGTAATTGGTCTTTCAAAAAAGACACTTGTGCAAATAGAAAAAGGACGAGCAGAAGCAAACTGGTCAATTGTCGTAACGGTTTGTGCTTTATTCCGCGAAACAGAAACGGTGCAATTTTTATTAGGAAATGAACCACTTGAAGTTCTAGAGACGATTGCCCGTGATGGAATTGATTATCGTAAAGTCCAATCAAAAACATTTGGTGGGAAAATTTGGTGGCGTGAAGTTGCTAAGAAAAAGCGATTTGTTCTCCAACAAAATATTATCAGCTCGCATTTCCGTATTCTTGATGAAGATGATTATCGAGTATTTAGTAGCTTCGATGAGCAGGAATCAATTAAGCGTCTTAATGAACTAGGAAAATAATTTAATTGGAAAAATCCTCCCGCTGGAGATGGACTTTGTGTTGAATGCTGTTTGGTTCAAAACGAAATCTGTTGTCTATTGAGGGGGATTTTTTGTTTTCTCGAGGGAATAGGAGGCCATTTTCCTATAGAGTTCCTTCATTTAATTAGGTTAGCTGTTTCAAATCAAGAAAGTCGGACATAACTCTGAAGGGTCGGACATATCTGGGGTTAGTCGGACATTTCCTATGAAAAGTCGGACATTCCAAGCAGAAAGTCGGACATTCCAAGCAGAAAGTCGGACATTCCATGCAAAAAGTCGGACATTTCCTATGAAAAGTCGGACATTTTCATCGAAAAGTCGGACATTTACCCCAAAAAGGTGGAACATCTTCAGAAAAACTTGCCAAAATCCTAAGAAGAGAGCAGTTTTAATAAAGAAATTTTCCAGTCTTTGTTGATTGAAACTTTTATGTGACCACTTTTCTTCATTTCTTTAATGATTTGAACATTTTCCCCAAAAAAATCAACTGAAAGCACCAACCTAATAAGCTATTCCCACTCGGCTATGGAAATATTGGTTGGAAAATGCCTGTTGGAAAGCAAAATCTCCAGTGTCATAAATGGAAATTGATAGCCCATCAACTGGAAGAGTGTCCTTCTCAAATCGATATTCCCCTATGCGTTGCCCTTCAGGTAAAAAAGTCGGACAGACAATGGTCCAATCAAGTTTTGATTCCTTTAATTGCAAATACGCCTTGAGGTGATCCTCTGCAGCTTTTGTCGACCTGTTTCTTGATTCTTTTGATTGGAAGCGGTAAAGGTCTGGTTCACAACGTGATTGTAAAATTCCAGCAGTTCCAATAGTAATAATTCGTCGGATATTATTCTTGTTCATTGACTCGATAATGAGGGGCATACTAGTAGAAAGGGTGGAATTACCATCTGTATTTAATGTGCAAAATAGAAGATCGGAATTTTTTAGTGCTTGGTGTAAATCCGATTTATTTAAGGCATTACCGGTAATCCAGTTCAGTTTCTCATCCGTAATGGAGATGTTGTTTGAATTACGCACTAGGGCAGTTACGGAATGACCTGCTTTAAGCGAATTTTTTAATATAACAGACCCAACGCGGCCTGTTGCCCCTAAAATACAAATGTTCACTATTTTTTCACATCCACGACACAAAATATACGAAATTTGTTGAAAATTAATTAAATAATCTTAACTTTATGATATATTTATATTGATATTTTGTCAGTATAAAAATTGGGAGGTGCCAACATGGAAGCATACTCAGTTACGCTTGCAATTGCTAGTGTTATGGTACTAGTTTATTTTATTGGTTATTCTATCGCAAATAAAGCTTCTTAATATTTGCCATTGTACCATTGAAAAGCCCCATTCAAATTGAATGGGGCTTAAGCCATTTTATTAAGTTTTTTCAAACTTTAATTAAAATTTACTTCCACCAAGCTGTGATTCAGCCATTTGAACAAGACGTTTGGTAATTTCCCCACCAACTGAACCGTTAGCACGAGATGTTGTATCCGCTCCTAATTGGACCCCAAACTCTGTTGCAATTTCTAATTTCATTTGATCAAGTGCTTGTGATACTCCAGGTACAAGTAAGTTGTTTGAGTTATTACTTCTACTAGATTGGTTAGCCATAAGTATCATCTCCACATATATATTTTTTTTTTAGATATGGTTGGGTTTGTCGGATTTGCACCGACCACAGATGAAAAATCTGGACCTGTCTAGGTTTAACCCATCGGAGTAATGTATCTGTGTTTACTTTTTATTATGGATATTATTTTTGAAATCATTCAGTTGTTTTTCAGGTAATTAATTCCACTCGAACTATACATAGCAAAATAAAAAGGGAGAAACAATAAAAGCAGATAAACTTTTCTTAGAGAGGTTGAAGTAAATGGGGATGTGTCCAGTTTGTAATGGTTTTCAGCAATTGATAAGTCAATGCCGATTGTGTGGACATAACATGGAGGATAGTGGCAGAGTCATGGACTTTTATGATGATTATAGTGCTTATATGGAAATAGATTCTTTGAAATTGGAGGATGGGTATCCAAATACCTTACAAAAATGCCAATGTCCTCATTTAGTTAGTTGTCAAAACTGTGGAGCAAGTGATGTCATCTTTATTCAAGAATGAAGATGACAGGGAATTAATTTTATAAAACAAAAAGCGAGGATAAAACCAATGCGATTTTATCCTCGTTTTATATTGGCCTGACCAAGCCGCTTCCACTTTTCTAATTACCTAATTCGTAAGTCTGTTTCTTTATTAAAGAAGTGACCTTTATTCATATCTAGTGCTAAGGTTAGCTTTTCACCTAGTCTGAAATTACTCCGAGAATCAAGTCGAGCAACGAAGTCTTGTCCGTCTAAATTGGAATAAATCATTGTTTCGGCACCAGTTAATTCGGCGACATCAATGGTTACTGAAATGGTAGATCCTTTTGAAGCTTCAATGAAAATGGGTTCATCGTGGATGTCTTCTGGACGAACACCGAAAATTATATCTTTACCAATAAAGCCTTGTTCACGAAGTATTTTCATTTTTCCTTCAGGAATAACTAGTTTTCTTTCGCCGAGGATGAAACTTCCGTCTTCAATTGTTCCATTGAAAAAGTTCATTGCCGGTGAGCCAATGAAACCAGCTACAAAAACATTTTCAGGTAAATCATATACTTCTTTAGGTGAACCAACCTGTTGAATAATTCCGTCTTTCATCACAACAAGCCGAGTTGCCATTGTCATCGCTTCTGTTTGGTCATGAGTAACATAAATAGTGGTTGTGTCTAATCTTTGATGCAACTTGGCAATCTCAGCTCGCATTTGTACTCGAAGCTTTGCGTCTAAGTTTGACAAAGGCTCGTCCATCAAAAATACCTTTGCATCACGAACAATAGCTCGCCCAAGAGCAACACGTTGCCGCTGACCACCTGATAGTGCTTTAGGTTTACGTTTTAAATATTCTTCTAAGCCAAGAATTTTAGCAGCATTTCTTACGCGTTGCTCAATTTCCGTTTTAGGGAATTTCCTAAGTTTAAGGCCAAATGCCATATTGTCATAAACAGACATATGAGGGTAGAGGGCATAGTTTTGAAACACCATGGCTATATCCCGATCTTTAGGTGCCACATCGTTTACCCGTTTCCCATCAATATAAAAGTCCCCTTTGGAAATCTCTTCAAGTCCAGCAATCATTCTTAAAGTGGTTGATTTACCACAACCAGATGGACCAACAAATACAATGAATTCCTTATCTTTAATATGAAGGTTGAAATCTGTAACTGCAGTAACTTTATTGTCATAAATTTTGTAGATATGATCTAATTTTAGTTCAGCCATAATTATTATCCTCCAATAACATTCTTGATACTTTTAGTATAACGACTTTGATACTACTTCAATATGGACAAGTTGTACGAAAAATTTAGCTTTCTTTTGGGCAAATTGCGAAATAATAATTAATCATGGAGGATACAGGCTAAATAGACAGTCAAAGCTCCAGTAAAACTTTTTAAATTAATTCCGGTTTTTTCAACAAATTTATCTAAGCGGTATTGCAAGGTATTACGGTGTATATAGAGGTTTTTAGCAGTTAATGAAAGATTAAAATTTGCTTCTAGATAGGTCTTAATGGTAATAAGTAATTCCGGATCTTCTTTGAAGGTCAATAATAATTCTCGTTGCAGATGATCACGAAGTTCATTTGATAACTGGTTAATAATCAAATGTGGAAAAACTTTTTCAAATGTTAATGCTCTTTCGATTGGTAGAAGTTTTTTTCCTCGCTCAAAAAGGTTTGTTTCAGATTGAAAGTGGGCTAGAAAATCATTTGTCTGTGGCCGTTGTTTGCCAACATAAAATACTGGTTTTATGAAAAATTCACTTTCGATTGTTGAACTTATGGAATTATAATCCCCATCTGAGAGTTGTGGGTGATTTTCAATAATTAAACCATAGTAGGTATTAATCCAAACCATGATATAATTTGTTGAAAAGAAGCCTTCCAACGCAGCTTCGAGCTCTAAAAGGTTTGCTTTTTCCCCGGAATAGGAAAAATGGCAAATTCTTATTGGTTCCGTTTCATTATTCGGAATCGGCCCCGTGTGGAATAAATATTGATACCACTTTTCCGCTTGTAAAGAGCGATTCATTGAACTGGGAATGGGTTTGAAGTACTCAAATAGGGTTTGTAAAAGCGCTAACTCTGGTTCAGTAACATCACTTGTAGGAATTCCGAGACAATTCTCAGTGCGGGGTTCCTGAAACCAGTGATAGTCCAGCTTAGATTCGGGAATATAAAGTTTTGGGCATGTTATGGCATTGATGTATTTTGATTGTAGTTTATTCAACATAATCATTTACTCCTAAAGATTGTGTCCTATTGTTCTCATGTTTGTCCTCTTTAAGTTGTTTATTTCCACCCTACTAAACCGAAGCGATTTTCGCAAATGCAATCGCCAAGGTTTACAAAAACGCCTCATATTTGAACAACCCATAAAGGGCAATTATAATATATACGTTGGTTGATTCTTAAAATAAGTAAAGTATATCCCGCACTAATTACTTTTTGAAAGGCTCTGTTAAATTTGAATGTTGATTTCCGTTCCAGGCACGAGCGGTTCGCAGGCTCACCCGTGAGCCTCCTTTGGTCGTTCCTTCCTTCGGAGTCTCACTCAGCTCGTGCTCCTGCAGGAGTCTGCGTGCCTTCCACTCCAATCAACATTGTGTGGAAAATCAACACTGAGCTTTAACACAGCTTTTTGAAAATAAACAGATTGCGGCGATTATTCGTGCTTCATTATTTATATGGAAGGTTGTTAAAAATGAATTTTATGATGAGTATGTTGTTTATGGTGGCCATAGGGGCTGGAATTGGGGCATTTACTAATTACATAGCGATAAAAATGTTATTTAGACCCTATCGTGCGCTATATATAGGGAAATGGAAGGTTCCGTTTACACCTGGGGTTATTCCAAACCGCCGAGATGAAATGGCCGAGCAAATGGGGAAAATGGTTGTCGAGCATCTGTTAACTCCAGAAAGCATTAGGAAGAAGTTTCTTAATGACAAATTTCAAACTGATATGGTTGATTTTGTTTTAAGAAAATGGGTTAGCTTCAAGAGTTCTTCGGATATGACCATTGCTTATCTTTTAGAAAAAATGGGTATTGAAGATGGCAAATTGAAGGTTGAAGAAAAATTTGACGAGGTTATTGAACTTACTTACGGGAGAGTAATTGAGAAATATCGCCACCGTTCAATTGAGTCGATTCTAACTCCAGCGATTATCGAAAAGGCTGAAGGAAAATTACCGCTTATTTCTCGATACATCTTGGGTAAGGGAATTGATTATTTTGAAAGTCCAGAGGGAAAGCTGCGGGTTCAAAGAATGCTAGATGATTTTATGAAAGACCGTGGCATGTTTGGGAATATGATGCAAATGCTGTTAGGAAACGTGAATCTGGTAGATAAAATTCAGCCAGAGCTTATCAAATTTTTTAAAAATGAAGGAACAGAGGATATTCTGACAGCACTTTTGAAAAAAGAATGGAATAAAGTTTTACAATGGGATGTTAGAACACTGGAAACGCAGTTTGAGAAGGCCAATTTACTTTCGTTTGTAAAACAAGCATCTAAAAAATTAATCAATATTGAACTG
>CALCRD010000009.1 GCA_937894355.1 uncultured Bacillus sp. | reverse complement strand
ACCTTGGAAGAAGATGTTGACCAGTCTTATGCACAAATTGAAAATCAACTGCAAAGAAGGTTGGATTTAATTCCAAACCTTGTAAATACGGTTAAAGGATATACTACCCATGAAAAAGAAGTGATAACGGCAATTTCAGATGCACGGGCCAGACTTGCTGGTGCTGATACTCCTGAGGAAGAAGCAACAGCTAATGGTGAATTATCTAGCGCATTAAGTCGCTTACTTGTTGTTGTGGAAAATTATCCTGATTTAAAAGCAGATAAACAGTTTACTCAATTAATGGATGAACTAGCCGGAACTGAAAACAGAATTTCAGTTGCTCGAAAAGATTATAATGAACAGGTAGCTATTTTTAATAAAAAAGTAAAAAAATTTCCAGGGGCGATTGTCGCAAAAATAACTGGATTTGATGAAA
This sequence comes from uncultured Bacillus sp., assembly GCA_937894355.1. Lineage (GTDB taxonomy): Bacteria > Bacillota > Bacilli > Bacillales > Cytobacillaceae > Bacillus_BU. Next base: position 2,779 of record CALCRD010000009.1, on the reverse strand, counting down.
AAGAATATTTTAAAGCTGACCCAAAAGCAACTGAAGCTCCAGAGGTGGACTTTGGGGGCAATGACTAATGAAAAGGATTAGGTTCTTCAGCGTTATTTTAATGGTTTTCGCTTTCCTTTTTCTTAGGGGAAGTGTGCTTGCTGAGGAAATTGAAATTCCAAAATCTGTTGGAGATATTTACGTTCAGGATTTTGCCAATGTATTAACCGAAACGGAAAAAGCAGAATTAAGGAGTATTGGGCGATCAATTGAAGATAGGACAACTGCCCAAGTCGCTGCATTGACAGTAGATACAATCGGGGATATTCCAATCGAGGATTTTGCCAATGAAGCTTTTCGTTCATATGGAATTGGAAATAAAGATGCCGATAATGGTGTGCTACTGGTTTTTGCCATGAATGAAAAAAAGATTTGGATTGAAGTTGGTTATGGGCTTGAAGGGAGGCTGCCTGATGGAAAAGTCGGGCGAATCCTTGATGAATATGCTATTCCTCTGTTAAAAAATCAGCAATCGAACAAGGGCATTGTTCAAACCTACAAAGTGCTTGGAAACGAAGTTCTTGCCGAATACGGTGAGGCTGGAATGGGAACAGTCGAAAAAGCACCCGTGGAAACAACAACTGGAGACCAAGGAAGCGGTATCTCTACCTGGTTGCTTATCATTATTGCACCAATCGTAATTTTCCTTGATTTTAAGTTTTTTGGCGGAACGCTCACTCGTATTTTTCTGTTTTTCTTAGCCCGAGGTGGGGGAGGAAGAGGCGGTGGTGGTTCCCGTGGTGGAGGTGGCGGTTCTTCCGGTGGCGGGGGTGCAGGTAGAGGTTGGTAAAAAAATCTGTGCTTATTCGCGAATAACGCATCATCACATGCAAAGACACTCGATAAAAAGCGAGTGTCTTTTTTAGTCATTGTTAAACTTTTAATCGTAGATAAAAATCTGTATGATGGAAGAGAATAAATGATACGGCAAAATTTGGAGACTTGGTTTTTCCTAAATTCGTTAGTTTCGCTCTATCAGCTGAACAGGAGTTTTTTTATGAAAGAATATTATTATGATGAGTTGCTGAATATTTTTACTGGTGGAGAACAAGAGGGATTTAATAAGTCCTTTCATTATCATCGTTATGAACCGACCCCATATAGTGCACTTGAATTATTATTAAAAAAATATGAATTGAAAAGCAGTGACCGAGTTGTAGACTTTGGGTGTGGGAAAGGTCGATTAAACTTCTTTATTAATTACTGGTTTAATGCAACCGTAATTGGAATCGAAATGAACGAGACATACTACCAAGAGGCTCTTGAAAATAGAGAGAGTTTTCTTAGGAAATTCGAAAAAGGTAGCGAAAAAATCCAGTTTCAATGTTGTCTTGCCCAAGATTACCAAATTGATCCATTAGATAATCGGTTTTACTTTTTTAATCCATTTTCAATTCAAATTTTTATGAATATCATTAATAATATTTTACTTTCAATAGAAAAATCGGAACGAGATATTGAATTGGTTTTATATTATGTTTCAGAAGATTATCTTTATTACTTAGAAAATAACACCTGTTTTGAATTGAAACAGGAAATAGTACTCCCTGGTTTATATGAAAATGACGCTTATGAGAAATTTTTAATATATCAATTAGAGTTTTAATATATCTCAAAATGAGATGAATGGAATTTTTTTTTGGTTTTTGAGATATAAATAGTGGCAGGATTTCTGAAAGATGTTAATATAAAAAAATAAGTGATTATTGTCATGAAATATAACATTATGGAGGAAATAAAATGGCCAATCAAATTAAAGTTGGAATTGTTGGATACGGAAATCTTGGCAAAGGAACGATTGCAGCAATCAAGCAATCACCAGATATGGAGCTAAAAGCTATTTTTACAAGAAGATCACCGGAAAGCATTGCTGTTAATGAACCAAATGTGGAAGTTCTACATATTTCAGATGCAGAGAAATATAAAGATCAAATCGATGTTATGATCTTGTGCGGTGGTTCTGCAACTGATTTACCTGAACAAGGTCCACTTTTTGCAAAAATGTTTAACACAATTGATAGCTTTGACACTCATGCTAAAATTCCTGAATATTTTACAGCTGTTGACCAAGTAGCGAAGGAAAATGGCAAAGTTAGCATTATCTCAGTTGGCTGGGATCCAGGTTTATTCTCTATTAATCGTTTATACGCAGAAGCTATTTTGCCTGAAGGTGAAAACTATACTTTCTGGGGAAAAGGTGTTAGCCAAGGACACTCAGATGCTATTCGTCGTGTAGAAGGCGTAAAAAATGGTGTTCAATACACTGTTCCTGTTGAAGAAGCAATGGACCAAGTTAGAAGTGGTTCTAACCCTAAGCTTGCAACTGCTGAAAAGCACTTACGTGTTTGTTATATTGTAGCTGAAGAAGGTGCTGATAAAGCAGCCATCACAGAAACTATCACAACTATGCCAAACTATTTCGATGAGTATAATACAGAAGTAAACTTTATTACTGAAGAAGAATTAAAAGCTGATCATTCTACTCTGCCGCATGGTGGATTTGTTATTCGTGCTGGAAAAACAGGCGAAGCTAGCAAACAAGTTATCGAATACTCACTTAAGCTTGATAGCAACCCAGAATTCACTTCTAGTGTATTAGTTGCTTATGCACGTGCTGCTTATCGTTTAAGCAATGAAGGACAAGTTGGAGCTAGAACTGTATTCGATATTGCACCAGGATTATTGTCTCCAAAATCAGCTGCAGAATTAAGAAAAGAACTTTTATAGGATTCGATTAAAA
>CALCRD010000008.1 GCA_937894355.1 uncultured Bacillus sp. | reverse complement strand
GCGGAAGTTCACTAGACGCTAGGCGCTGGAGCTAGACACTAATCTAGTTTCAAAAAACTTATACTTTCTTAAATGTAAAAAAAATTGATTGAATATGCAGAGGAGGGAAGCAAACATGACTACTCCCGTTTCTGTCAACGAGAAGAAGGACTTTATCCGTTGGTTTTTAAATCATTATCAGTTGAAAAGAAGAGAATGTGTTTGGATTTTGAATTACTTAATGAGTCATGACCAATTGATGGAAAAGGTTCATTTTGTAGATCAAGCCCAATATTGTCCCCGTGGGCTGATTATGTCGAGTCACTGTGTGGATGAGGTTCCGTTTCGATTTTATAAAGAAAACGTAATGACTACCGATGCCGAAAAATCTTTTCATGATATTCGTTTAAATCGAGATGAAGAAATCTATATTCAATTAAATTTTCATGCTTCCAACCAAGCACATCAGTATGTGGTAGTTCAAGAAGATAATCCTTACATGCCAAAGAATAATAAGGTTAATGAGAAGGATCGAATGGTCGCTGAGCAATTTTTAAGCTATAGTATTCAGCGGTTTCAAAGAGAGAAGCTCCTTCAACTTATTGATGAAGCCTTGGATAATCATGATCAAAAAGCATTTCAAACGCTAACAGAAAAATTAAACAGTTTAAAAAGTTAATTTTCAAAAAGCTTGCTTGCAAAAGTAAGCTTTTTTGTTTAGACTTTAGCCGAGAACCCTCGTGACTTTAGTCGTGAGATGAATCGGCTTCGGACAAGGGTTAGCTTCTGCTAACTCAATTGTCCGAAAGTATAATTCTTGGCTAAGGGTACATATGATATTAAAAAAACGAAAATAACATTATTATTTCAATGTCTATCTTTCACGGTAGGGGTTACGTTTACTCGCTGCAATACCATCTTGTGTGGTGTGTAAAGTATAGAAGAAAAGTTCTAGTTAATGAGGTTGAAAAATCATTAAAAGAAATTATTATTGAACTTTGTAAAGACCACGAGATAGTAATTGAAGAAATGGAAACCGATAAAGACCATATTCATATGTTGATTTCCTTAAAGCCTCAGCATTTTATCCCGTCTGTTGTGAAGACATTAAAAGGACAATCAGCTAGGAGATTATTCAAACTCCATCCCGAAATCAAAAAAATTCTTTGGGGAGGTCATTTGTGGAATCCTAGCTATTTTATCGCAACCATTAGTGAAAAAACTGAAGTACAGGTTCGCAGATATATCCAAAATCAAAAACAAAAATGATAGGAGGTGAAACCAATGCTTGAATTAGTAAAACGTGGTTATGTGTACCGCGCTACACCAATTTCTCAAGAAGTAGAAACTTTTTTCCGTCAATGCTTTGGCGCAGATAGAAAAGTGTACAACCTTCATGTCGCACATCTATATGATTACTTGGAAAAAAATAATTATCAAATTGGCAATAAGTTACCTTCTTTAAAAAAGATGGGGATGCCAACTGTTTCTGAATTCAAAAAACAATGTATTAATGACGATGTAGCTTATTTGTATTTGGTAGATGCCTTTGCCTCTAACGAGGCAAAACAACACTTCAGCAAGGCAGTAACTGTGTTCAATAAGATTGCACACAAGAAACAGTACAAGAAGTCTTCCTTAAAACGTCAGAATACACTGGGGATAGAGCCAACTTTTCGTGATTTAAAAGGAATGCCAAAATTTCATTCTCGGAAAGGAAGCAAAGCTAGCTACACAACTTTCAATCAAGACGGAAACATCTACATTGAAGATGGGATTTTATATCTTCCAACTGCACAAAAATCTTCTGTTAAAGTTGTTGGGTTGAAGCTAAACACGCATAGACCATTGCCGCAAGACAGTAAAATTAAAAATGTAACGGTTACTATGAACATGAAAGGGCTATTTAACGTGTCTATTTGTGTTGAATTTCCAATGGAAATAGCAAGCATTGGTACACCTACTCGTATTCTAGGACTAGATTATTCTCAATCCCATTTTTTTGTAGACAATGAGGGCAAGAAAGCCAATTACCCTCAATATTATCGAGAAATGGAAGGACGTCTAGCGAAAGAGCAACGAGTGTTATCACGCAGAGTAAAAGGCTCTAATCGTTGGGAAAAGCAACGACTTATCGTTTTAAACCTACAAACCAAAGTTGCAAACCAACGAAAAGATTGGCTGCATAAGAGAGCTTATGCCCTCGCGAAACGCTATGACATGATTGTAGTTGAGGACCTTGACCTTCGTGCAATTGGACAAAACAAGTATTACGCTAAAAACCAGCAAGATAATGGTTTTGGTAATTTCCGTTTGTATTTAAAATACAAGCTTGAGCAACAAGGGAAATACTTTATTAAAGCACCGAAAACCTTCGCCTCCACTCAATTATGTTCCGATTGTGATCATAAGAATACAGCATTAAAAGGAAATGTAGATATTCGTGAATGGGACTGCCCTTCATGTGGCACTCATCATGACCGCGATATTAATTCGGGGCGAAACCTTAAACTATACGGTGAACGTTATATAAAAGAAGAGATTCTTCCACAACTTGTTGTGGCTTAAAAGATAAAAACGGGTTGCTTGGAGCCCATACAGTACCTCTAGCGTGGTTTGAAGGGCAGGACACTAGTCTTGTAGTCCACTGTAAATTCCAAAGGTCGTAAGACCTTGCAAGCCCGTGACTTTAGTCATGGGTTGTTGACGGTAGAATTGGAAAGTTCTTGGACAAGACTTATTTTTTCAGTGATGAAACACTCTAGTATTTGTGGTTATGTATCCATCACTGGAAATCGGTTTGTTCAAGATAAATGGATTGGAGGGATTTGTAGGTGAAATGGAGCCCACAAGATGTTGATGTTTATTTGAAATCAAAAGAATATGTAGATACAGCGGTGATTCCGCTCTTTCCAGTTGCTTTTGAAGGAGAAATGAAACAAGCAGCAGCTATGACAGAGTTTATTAGTATTTTAACTGGACAACTAGAGAGACAGTTCAGAGGAAGGCTAATGTTGCTACCGGGGTTTTCTTATATGAAAACCAAAGACGATGAAAAATTAATCGAAGACTTGAAGTTTTGGGAAAAACAATTACTAGAAAATGGTTTTAGCCATGTTTTTTATTTAACTTCAGATCCCGTTTGGAATTCCTTACAAAATCGTTTAAGCGGGTCAGTGATTTGGTTGCCATCTATTCCGATGGAAATGATGGAAGAAAAGGCCAAAATCTCTATTATTGAGAGTCAGGTAAAACAAATGATAACCTTGTTTACTCAAAAATGGCAGCAATAAAATAATTAATATTTAGAAAGTTGGACAGATTCCGTTTTTTCACTTAGGATATTGTTGACCTTCAAACAAGATTGATATATCATAATTATGTCCTAGTTTAATATTAATGTTTTTAATGTCTCGTAAAATTAAAACTTTGTAACAGAGGGGGGGATAAGCATGAGCAAGAATCGAGTTTCAAGACGTCAATTCTTGAATTATACTCTTACTGGTGTAGGAGGATTTATGGCTGCAGGAATGTTAATGCCAATGGTTCGATTTGCAATTGATCCAGTGTTAGCTGCAGATGCAGGTGGAGATTTTATTCCAACAAAGCAAAAAATTGCAGACTTAACAACTGAACCAGTTCGGGTCGATTTTTCTTTTGAACAAACAGATGCATGGTATGTATCAGAAGTAACAAATACTGCATGGGTGTATTTAGATGACAAAGGGGAAATCGTTGCACTATCACCAGTATGTAAACACTTAGGCTGTACAGTTGGCTGGAACACTAGTGAAAATGATCCGAATATGTTCTTCTGTCCATGTCACTATGGTCTATACGAAAAAGATGGTAAAAACGTAGCTGGTACACCACCAATTGCACCGCTTGATGTATACCCATATAAAGATGTAGATGGATACCTACACTTAGGAAAAGCTAAACCAAGAGCCTGAAAGGAGGCGTAATCATTGTTAAACAAAATTTACGATTGGGTAGATGAACGTTTAGATATTACGCCTTTGTGGCGCGATATTGCGGACCACGAAGTTCCTGAGCATGTAAACCCGGCACATCACTTTTCTGCCTTTGTTTATTGCTTCGGGGGTCTAACGTTTTTCGTAACTGTTATTCAAATTTTATCTGGTATGTTTTTAACTATGTACTATGTTCCAGACATCAAAAATGCTTGGGAATCAGTTTATTATCTTCAAAATGAAGTAGCTTTTGGTCAAATCGTTCGTGGTATGCACCATTGGGGCGCGAGTTTAGTCATCGTTATGATGTTCTTACATACTCTTCGTGTGTTCTTCCAAGGCGCATATAAAAAACCACGTGAGTTAAACTGGGTTGTTGGAGTACTTATTTTCTTCGTTATGCTTGGTTTAGGATTCACAGGTTATTTATTACCATGGGATATGAAAGCACTTTTTGCAACAAAAGTTGGTCTACAAATTGCGGAGGCAACTCCATTAATCGGTACCCAAGTTAAAATATTACTTGCGGGATCAGCAGATATTGTTGGTGCGCAAACATTAACACGATTCTTTGCAATTCATGTATTTTTCTTACCTGCTGCATTGTTTGGTTTAATGGCTGCCCACTTTATGATGATTCGTAAGCAAGGTATTTCCGGACCATTGTAAAAAATTATTTATGTTATTAATTCGGCTTTAACATAAAGTTAAAGGAGGGGGATTACTCAATGCATCATGGTAAAGGTATGAAGTTCGTGGGTGACTCACGTGTATCCGCAGAACGTAAACCTAATGTTCCGAAAGATTACTCGGAATACCCTGGTAAAACGGAAGCGTTTTGGCCAAACTTTCTTTTAAAAGAATGGATGGTAGGCGCAGTTTTCTTAATTGGATTTTTGACGTTAACAATTGCACATCCTTCACCGCTTGAACGGATTGCAGATCCAACAGATACAGCTTATATTCCGTTACCAGACTGGTATTTCTTATTCTTGTATCAATTATTGAAATATTCATATGCTTCTGGCCCGTATACTACAATCGGCGCACTAGTAATGCCAGCATTAGCTTTTGGCGGTTTATTACTTGCTCCTTTCATTGATAAAGGACCAGAAAGACGTCCATCAAAACGTCCATTTGCAACTGGATTTATGTTGTTAGCATTAGCTTCAATTTTTTATCTTACTTGGGAATCTGTTGCGACTCATGACTGGGAAGCTGCAGCAAAACAAGGGGTAATTGTTGCTGAAGCTGAATTTGATAAAGAAGCTGAAGGCTATAAGCTATTAGAAGCTAATGGATGTTTAGCATGTCATGGAACAGACTTGAAAGGCTCTCCTTCGGCCCTACCACTTATCGACGTAAAATTAACTCCTGAAGAAATGCAGGAAGTTATTAAAAACGGTAGAGCTGCTATGCCAGGTGGCCAATTCAAGGGTACTGACGAAGAGTTAAAAGCAGTAGCAGAATTTATTTCTACAGTAAAAAGCAAATAATGTTTAAAAAAGCTGGCGATTTTTCGTCAGCTTTTTTTTGCGCTCGGCATATTGTCTATGACGGAGTATGAAATATTTCTTCAGCTGATACGAGAGCATCTGTTATCAGTAAAAAATAGGAAGTAAAGTATAAGCAATATATATGTTTCACTTTATGGAAATTGCACCTTATATGGTAGAATAATAAACATGAATTTTCACACAGAATTGGTGGTGCAGTAATGAATTGGATCTATTCAATTTTAGCGGATCGAAGGGTTCTTTGGTTGCTTTTATTTGTTAATGTCTTGGGAACTATTTACGGATATATTTGGTATGGTTGGCAACTTTCTGATACCCCAGCGATATTTCTACCATTTGTCCCAGACAGTCCTACAGCAAGCTTGTTTTTTGTCTTTGTGTTAATAGCCTTTTTATTAGGAAAAAACTGGCCTTTATTCGAAGCGCTTGCCCTTGTTACCTTATTTAAATATGGAATTTGGGCGGTTGTCATGAATTTACTTGTAAGTTTGGTAAATGGAGGTCTAGATTTAGTAGGCTATATGTTAATTTTTTCGCATTTGGCAATGGCTATCCAAGGAGTCCTTTATGCACCTTTTTATAGGTTTAAAACATGGCATCTTGTTGTGACGGGAATATGGGTAATACATAATGAAATTATTGATTATATTTTCAAAATGATGCCTCGTTATCATGATTTGGATTTGTATATGGCGCAAATTGGCTATTTCACATTTTGGTTAAGTATAGCATCATTAGCAGTTGCTTATTATATTGGCTTAAGAAAGAGTCGCTTGACCTTATCAATATACTGATTATCTAGGTCAACTGTTTTTGGTCTAACCTTGTCCATCCCTACATACATTTTAGTAGTAAGAGGGGGGACAAGTATGAAAGAAAAATTGCTCACATTGATAATTGCAGTTTTCCTGTTTTTACCGTTGACTGTAAATGCAGAACCAACCTCGACAATCGTAAAACTTAATCATATATCAGATGAGGCACTGCAATTGGTGAAATTTCACCGTTATCAAGATGCCAATAAACTGTTGGAATATTTTTCAACTCGATTTCTTGCAGAAACATCGGTAGAAGAACAAGTTTTTACGATGAACGAATTAAGAATTATTACAGTGGCGCATTCTGAAGCAATCGAGGCTACAGCAAATACAGAAATTCAACATGAGGAAATTATGAACCGGGTAACAAAGTTTCGCCTAGTTGTCGACGCCATTTCCTCAAGCCACCAGCCATTATGGACGGAAATGGAGGAGCCGATTATGACCGTTTTCCAAAATGCGAAAGAAGCGGTACATAACGGAAATAGCGTTGATTTCCATGCGAATTTTAATTCTTTTTTATCGCTGTATGAAATGATTTACCCTAGTTTGAAAATTGATCTCTCAAGGGAACAAATTCAAAGGCTTGATGCTAAAGTGAATTATATCGATAAGTATCGTCCGCAGGTTTTTGCGAAAGAGGTTAATCAACAAGAATTAGATGCTTTAGGAAATCAATTGCAAACGATTTTTGATGATATGACTGAGGATGAAGCAGATCCATCGCTTTGGTGGGTAATTATTTCTACAGGTAGTACGATTATCCTTACTTTATCATATGTGGGATGGCGAAAATTTATCGGTCACAAAGAACAGAAAAAGGCTCGGAAAAACTAAATGATTATTTTCAACACCTCACGTTTAAAAAAACCAAAACGTGAGGTGTTTCTATATTTGCAATAATGTCACATGTTTGAAGTTAAACAATACTAAATGCACTTGTTCGGCATTAATGTTCGATAGGTAATTTATTTTCGTCTAGTGTAAACCCTTCTCCCAGAACATCATGAACGATGCTTACCGATACAAAGGCATGGGGGTCAACAGAGGTAATCATGTTTTTTAACCGGACTATTTCATTTTTTCCAACGACACAATATAGAACTTCTCTTCTAATTTTTGTGTAATAACCATGGCCCTCAAGGACCGTTACACCCCTTCCCATCTGCGTCGTGATAACATCGGCAATTTGTTTGTTTTTATCTGATATAATCATGGCTCCACGGGCAGCATAGGCTCCTTCCTGCATAAAATCAATGACCTTTGCCCCAATAAAAACAGCAACCAGAGTATACATGGCTTCCTTATAGGATAGATAAGTCAATGATATGGTAATTACGCAAGCATCGAAAAGAAACATTGTTTTCCCCATGCTCCATCCGATATACTTATAAACAACCCGTGCAATGATGTCGACCCCTCCGGTAGTGCCTCCGAATCTAAAAATAATTCCTAAGCCAATCCCAATAAACACCCCTGCAAATAAAGCAGCCAGAAACAAATCATCTTTTAGGGGCATGTCAATTTGATTACGTTGGAAAATCCATAAAGAGATTGAAACCCCTAATGTTCCAATTATTGTATAAAAAAGGGCAGTACGCCCGAGAATGCGCCATCCAATGAAAAAAAGCGGGATATTTAATAGTAAGTTAGTGTAGGAAGGATCCCATTTAAATAAGAAATATAAGAGCAGGGTAATGCCGGTAAAACCGCCTTCTGCCAAATTATTTTGCATATTAAAATGGACGATGCCAAAAGAAAAAACCGAGGCACCGATTAATATGAAAAAAATATTTTTAAATTTAAGACCAAAATACATTAGCCATTCCTCCCTTATCTTTATATTCCACAAAAAAATGATTTTTCATGAGGACCTTTTTTCGAGGTGAGTGTTAGTTTAGGAAGTTCGATGTATATTTTAAGTCCATACGTCGCTACCCGGTCGCTTGCGCTTTCTTAATGCCTTCCGCTTTTCTTAATTAAATCAAAAATATTTGTAAATAGGAAAGGTTTTAGCTAACATTAATAATGATGTCGTAATTTGTACAATTTTTAGTTGCTATTAAATGTTTTTTGGGGTGAAACGAAAATGGATGGAGACAAAACGGTAAAACAGATTCAAGAGGAAGTAGATGCATACATAAGTCAATATAAAGAAGGCTATTTTAGCCCGCTAGCATTATTAGCTAGAATGACCGAGGAATTAGGAGAATTAGCCCGAGAAGTTAACCATTATTACGGTGAAAAGCCGAAAAAGCCTACCGAGGAACCAAAAGAAATTGAAGATGAGTTAGGCGATATGTTGTTTGTGCTGACTTGTTTTGCTAATTCTTTACATATTGATTTGGAGAGTGCACATAATCGGGTTATGAACAAATTCAAAACACGTGATAAAGATCGATGGACAAAAATAGAGGAAAATGAGGAGAAATAAATATGAAACAAGTTAAAATCGTTATTGCCGGCCCACGGGGACGTATGGGAAAAGAAGCTGTATTATTAGTTAATAGAATGGATTCATTCGAATTAGTAGCTGTGATCGACCATAAAAATGAGGGCAAAAATCTTAGTGAAGTAGATGGGTTTTCAGGTATTGAAGCACCTATTTACAAAAATATTGAACAGTGTTTTCAAGAACAAGCTCCAGATGTGTTAATCGACTTAACTACACCTGAGTTTGGTATGTATCATACAAAAACAGCGTTGCAATTTGGTGTTCGCCCTGTAGTAGGCACAACCGGATTTACGAAGGCTGATCTTGATGAACTAAGCTCATTGTGTCACGAAAAGGAACTTGGCTGTATTATAGCTCCTAACTTTGCTGTTGGAGCAGTTTTAATGATGAAATTTTCACAGCTTGCTGCAAAATATTTTCAAGATATTGAAATTATCGAACTTCATCATGATCAAAAATTAGATGCGCCATCAGGGACCGCGGTGAAAACGGCAGAAATGATTAGTGAGGTTAGAACGACCAAACAACAAGGTCATCCTAATGAAAAAGAAACACTTGCAGGGGCAAGGGGTGCTAATTTTGATGGACTCCATATCCATTCCGTGCGATTACCGGGATTAGTTGCTCACCAACAAGTTTTATTTGGATCAGAAGGACAAACATTAACGATTCGCCACGACTCCTATAATCGGGCTTCTTTCATGTCTGGTGTGAAGCTTGCTGTCGACACAGTCATGAAAATAGATACTTTGGTTTATGGATTAGAAAATATTATTGAATAATAGACAAAGAGGCGGAGAACCAATGAATATTGCTCTGATAGCACATGATAAGAAAAAAGATGATCTTGTCAGATTTGTTTTAGCCTATCAAATTATTTTTTCAAAACATACTTTATTTGCTACAGGTACGACTGGATTAAGAATCATTGAAGCTACTGGATTAGAAGTTGAGCGGTTCCAATCTGGTCCGCTTGGTGGAGATCAGGAAATTGGAGCAATGATTGCGAAAAATAAAATGGATATTGTTTTCTTTTTTAGGGACCCACTGACACCACAACCGCATGAACCAGATGTAACAGCATTAATTCGTCTGTGTGATGTTTATGCTGTACCACTGGCAACAAATATGGGGACAGGTGAAGTACTAATCAAAGGGTTAGAGCGAGGAGATATAGCATGGAGAAAAGTGATCAACGAGACAGCGTAACTGAAAAAGAACCAATCGTCCTAGATATACTTGCTTTTGGTGCCCATGCAGACGATGTAGAAATCGGCATGGGTGGAACGATTGCAAAATATGCGGCTCTCGGGAAAAAAATTGGTATCTGCGATCTAACTAGAGCAGACCTATCGTCAAATGGAACGGTAGAACGAAGGATGAAGGAAGCCCAAAATGCTGCAGACATCCTTCATGTTGATGTACGAGAAACGCTAGATTTACCTGATAGAGGGATATTTATTAACCAAGAAAACATCAATAAAGTGGTTGATGTCATTCGGCGCTATAAACCTACTATCATATTTGCTCCATATTTTGAAGACCGTCATCCAGATCATGGTAATTGCGCCCGACTGGTCGAAGAAGCAGTCTTTTCAGCTGGAATAAGAAAGTACCAAACAACTGGGGATTATCTTCCGCACCGAACAAAAAGCATTTATTTTTATATGATTAATGGCTTTCATAAGCCGGATATGGTTATCGACATATCGCTGTTTATGGAAGCGAAAAAAGCTGCACTACAGGCATACGTTAGCCAATTCGAAAAAGGAACCGATTCGGTGGATACACCCCTGGTAAATGGCTATATAGAATCAATCGAAGCAAGAGAAAGATTGTTTGGAAAAGATGCCGGAGTGCAGTATGCGGAGGGTTTTAAAATAAAAAAACCACTTCTTGTTGATCATGATTTGTTAGGGGATAATGAATGAAAAAGTTAAAAATAGGGATTACCTGTTATCCGACTTTAGGTGGATCAGGGGTCGTAGCAACCGAACTTGGGAAATTGCTGGCAGAAAAAGGTCATGAAATACACTTTATTTCTTCTAGCCTTCCCTTTCGCTTAAAAAAAATGTACCACAATGTTTGTTATCATCAAGTAGACGTGAATCAATACTCAGTTTTTCAGTATCCACCCTACGACATCGCTCTAGCAAGTAAAATGGCTGAAGTAGCTAATATGCAAGAGCTGGATTTATTACATGTCCACTATGCGATTCCACATGCGGTGTGCGCTATTCTTGCCAAACAAATGTGTGATAGAGAGTTAAAGGTCGTAACGACGCTTCATGGGACGGATATTACCGTTTTGGGTAATGACCCATCATTATCTGAAGCAATCCGGTTTGGCATTGAAAAATCAGATTATGTGACTGCGGTTTCGCAATCATTAATCGAGCAAACCAATGAACTGATAAATCCTAATAAATCGATTCATGCCGTTTATAATTTTATTGATGAGCGCGTTTATCAAAAAATGGACTCTTCTCATTTACGGGAAGAATATGAAATAGCTGATGAAGAAAAAGTAGTCATCCATGTTTCTAACTTCCGGGCCGTAAAACGGGTCCAAGATGTGGTGAAAACCTTTGCAAGAATCGCAAGTAAGGTTCCTGCAAAGCTATTATTGGTTGGTGACGGACCAGAAATGTCCCTAGTCAGTAAGTTGGTTTGTTCTTTAGGAATTAGAAATAAAGTATTGTTTCTGGGAAAACAGGAAAATCTCGAGGAATTATACTCAATAAGTGATTTAATGCTACTACTTTCGGAGAAAGAAAGTTTTGGTCTTGTAGCTTTAGAAGGCATGGCTTGTGGTGTACCATGTATTGGTACGAACGTTGGTGGAATCCCTGAAGTGATTTCAGATGGAGTAAATGGCTATGTTTGTGAGCTTGGTGATATTGAAACAATCGTTCGAAAAGGCATAGAAATCCTAACCGATGAAGCCCTTCATCAAAAATTCTCGGAAAATTCCATCCTCACTGCCAGGACCGGGTTTGGTGCAGAAAAAATCGTGTCCCAGTACGAGGATATCTATTATAGTCTTTTAAAGTATGGTGAGGAAGAGTGAACCCGTTATTTTTACAAGCCATTCCCTTATTAGAGGAAATTGAAGCGGCAGGGTATGAAGCTTATTTTGTTGGTGGTGCAGTAAGGGATACACTTTTACATCGACCGATAAATGATGTTGATATCGCCACATCGGCAACCCCTGATGAGTTAAAACAAATATTTCCGAATACTGTTGATGTGGGTATTGAACACGGAACAATCTTGGTCCTTTATAATGGTGGTAGATTTGAAATTACAACATTTCGAGCTGAGTCAGCTTATAAGGATCATCGCCGACCAGATGAAGTTTACTTCATTCGCTCGCTTAAAGAAGATTTAAACCGCCGAGATTTCACGATGAATGCTATCGCTATGAATAAGAAGGGCGAATTGAGTGATCCTTTTCACGGTCAACAGGCAATTGTCGAAAGAAGAATCGAAACCGTTGGAAAAGCTGAGGAACGCTTTTCAGAAGATGCTTTAAGGATGATGCGAGCGATCCGCTTTGTCAGTCAATTATCTTTTAGCTTGGATAAATCCTGTATCCAAGCATTAGAAAAAATGGGATTCTTATTAGAACATATAGCTGTCGAAAGGAAATCCGCAGAATTCGAAAAATTATTAGCTGGAAAAAATCGCATAAATGCTGTGGATCTTTTATGTAAGCTAAAATTAGATCAGTATTTACCAGGTTTGAAACCGCTGACAACTAAAATAAGTAATCTTTGTCAATATCAATGTGAAGATTTGGATATCGATGAATTGTGGGTTTTACTTCTTTATTCTGTAAAAATTAAGGCAGAGAATATTGATCGTTTTTTACGAAACTGGAAACTACCAATAAAGAGGATCAGAAAAATCCAAGAAATGACTCAATGGGTCCACCATCGTTTTGTTGAAAAATGGGATCCAACCTCTTTATATGATGCCGGAAAACAGATGGTAACAAGTTCTGAAAAAGTATATAAGGTAATCAATCAGCAGGATAATGGACCAGATATTTATGAATTACTAGTAAGATACGATGCCCTTCCCATAAAATCGCGGTCTGAACTTGAGGTGTCTGGAAAAGATTTAATGACTATATTGGATCGCCAGGCTGGTCCGTGGATTAAAGAAGTACTACGGACGATTGAACTAGCGATTCTTAATGAAGACTTGGAAAATAAGCGAGAAATAATTAGAGAGTGGGTTTTATCATGCAATCTGAAGTAAGAAAGCAGCTACTAGATGCTTTTACTGCAGCCAATGGTGAATACTTATCAGGTCAATATTTGGCAGACCTAATTGGATGTTCTAGAACTGCTGTATGGAAGCACATTGAGGAATTAAGAAAGCATGGATTTGAACTTGAAGCAATTCAAAGAAAAGGTTATCGAATTATCAAAACTCCAGATCAAATTTCTGCAGATGAAATAAGATTAGGATTAACAACAAAATTTTTGGGTCAGGGAATTCATTATCAGGAAACAGTTGATTCAACACAGAAAATCGCTAAAAAGCTGGCCTATGACAATGCCCCAGAAGGTACGGTTGTAATTGCCGAAGAACAATTATCAGGTCGAGGTAGAATGGGACGGATGTGGCATTCCCCAAAATATACTGGTGTTTGGATGAGTATGATTCTGCGCCCGAAAATCCCGTTACCAAAGGCTCCGCAGTTAACGTTAATCACGGCGGTTGCTGTTGTTCAAGCAATTGAAGAGGTCACCAATTTGAGTCCGCAAATCAAATGGCCTAACGATATTTTAATAAATGGGAAAAAAATTACTGGTATTTTAACAGAGCTTCAAGCTGAAGCAGATCGTATTTTCGCCTTAATTATTGGAGTTGGCATTAATGTCAATCATAAAAAAGAGGATTTTCCAGAAGAGATTCAAGATATTGCTACGTCTTTGATGATTGAAGTTGGCGAAAAGGTTTCAAGAGCTAGTATTATTCGGAGCGTCCTGACCAATTTCGAAAACCTGTATTTGCTATATTTAGAAAAAGGTTTTACTCCAATCAAGATTATGTGGGAAAGCTATGCTATTAGTATCGGGAAAACGATTATCGCTAGAACCCTGACCGAAAATATTCGCGGGAAAGCGATGGGAATTACCGATGACGGTGTTTTAATTATCGAAGATGAGCAGGGTGTGACACATCATGTCTATTCAGCGGATATAGATTTGACAGGAAATGAGTAATTTATAGCCAAATGTGACATTTATCTGTTATAATCAATTTGGGCAGTATCAAATGAACTGCACCAGGGTAATTTAAATTTTAATAGCAGGTTTCTGCCTAGATCCTAATAGGACCAGGACAGAGGGATAAAACAAACATAAGCCAAAATTTAGAATCCTTCTGCCAAATGAAGGATTTTTTGTGTTTTGTCTCCTCTTTCTAAAGAAATGGAGGAAAGATGATGAAGCAAACAACGACTTTTGTAAAAATGAAAGAAAACAACGAAAAAATTGTCATGCTTACTGCATATGACTATCCATCTGCTAAACTAGCAGAGCAATCAGAAGTGGATATGATTTTGGTTGGAGATTCGCTGGGCATGGTGGTATTAGGTTATGATTCCACAGTTCCAGTCACAATGGACGATATGATTCATCATACTAAAGCTGTTAAAAGAGGAGCTCCAAATACGTTTATTGTCGTCGATATGCCGTTTATGAGTTGCCATTTATCTGTTCGAGACACGCTTATTAATGGGGCAAGGCTCATGCAAGAAACTGGAGCACATGCGGTTAAGATTGAAGGCGGAGATGGAGTTTTTGAAAGTATAAAAGCATTAACTCAAGCTGGCATTCCAGTTGTTGCTCATCTTGGATTAACTCCCCAATCTGTTGGTGTCCTTGGGGGTTATAAAGTACAAGGGAAAAGTGCAAAAGCTGCCCAGAAGCTGATTGAGGATTGTATTAAATGTGAAGAGGCAGGGGCATTTATGGTTGTCCTTGAGTGTGTACCAAAGCAATTGGCTACAGAAGTTCAAGAACGCTTAACGATACCGACAATTGGAATCGGGGCTGGAATAAATTGCGATGGACAAGTACTAGTTTTTCATGATGTAATCAAATACGGAGTGGATCGTGCTCCGAAATTTGTTAAACAATATGTCGACAGCAATGAACTTATTACATTAGGGTTGACTTCATATGTTACCGATGTAAAGTTAGGTTTATTCCCGTCGGAGCAGCATAGTTTTACCATGAAGGAAGAAGAATTGTTAGGGTTATACGGAGGAAAATTATGAGAATTTTCAATAAAATAAGTGAATTACAAACAGAAATTCGTAATCAGAAAACGCAGGGTAAATCAATTGGCTTTGTGCCAACAATGGGATATTTGCATGAGGGACATGCCTCATTATTACAACAAGCTAGACAGGAAAATGATCTTGTCGTGTTGAGTATTTTTGTGAACCCACTCCAATTTGGTCCAAAAGAAGATTTAGCTACCTATCCAAGAGATTTTGAACGGGATCAACAGGTAGCAGCTAACAATAAAGTCGATTTTATTTTCTATCCTAGTGTGGAAGAAATGTACCCACATTCACCATCCGTTACGGTTACGGTGAAAGACCGAACCGATGTCTTATGTGGTAAATCACGCCCGGGACATTTTGACGGAGTGGCTACAGTATTAACAAAATTATTCCATATCACCTTGCCTGACCGTGTGTATTTTGGAAAAAAAGATGCCCAGCAGGTGGCTGTTGTTGATGGAGTGGTAAATGACTTTAACTTCCCAGTGGAGATTGTTGCCGTTGAGACAGTAAGAGAAGAAGATGGCTTAGCCAAAAGCTCAAGAAATATTTACCTTTTGCCAGATGAGCGTAAGCAAGCTCCGGCCATTTATCAAGGTTTAACACAAGCAGAACAAGCGATTAAAGAGGGAGAAAAAGATTCTCGTAAGATTATCTCCCAAATTGAATCTTATTATAAAGAAAAGACCGATGGAACAATCGATTATGTTGAAATCTATTCTTATCCAGAATTAAAACAACTAGAGCAATTGGCAGGAAAAATAATCATTGCTATTGCTGTTAAATTTTCTAAGGTCCGTTTAATTGACAATTTGATTATTGACCTAAATAATTAATTAATTCCTACAAGGAGGAAACTCATGTTTCGCACAATGATGAATGGAAAAATCCACCGCGCCCGTGTTACTGAGGCTAATTTAAATTATGTTGGCAGTATTACCATTGACGAGGATATTATCGAAGCAGTTGGTATGGTGGAGAATGAAAAGGTCCAAATCGTAAACAATAATAATGGCGCCAGATTTGAAACTTATATTATTCCTGGAAGAAGAGGGAGCGGTGTAGTTTGTTTAAATGGGGCTGCAGCTCGCTTGGTCCATGAGGGAGATGTAGTTATTATCATTTCTTACGCTCTAGTATCTGAGGAAAAGGTTCCTAACCATAAACCGAAAGTCGCTATCATGAATGAGCACAATCAAATTATCGATCTTATTCGCGCAGAACCTGAAGCAACAATTATGTCCCCCTGAACTGGGGGTTTTTTTATTGTTTAGGAAATGACAAAATTACTCGACTTGAGGACAGCGGGATTTTGTGTTGGAAGGATTTGGGGAAAGTGCAAATTATGTGAGGTTATAACATATAGAAGGTAGGGGAATTGCCTTTATATGTATTACGATGATTTCTCTTACAAAGTTACCAATATAAACAATTCCCGTTGAGGTCAATAAGGGAATCGTAGGAGCTGAATGATTCCTGAAAAGCGTGATAAAAGCTATTTGGGGAATCGTAGGGGTCCAACGATTCCC
>CALCRD010000007.1 GCA_937894355.1 uncultured Bacillus sp. | reverse complement strand
AGTCGATGGGCTATAAGTTCATACGCCGCTGACCAAGGCGCTTGCGCTTTTCTTAGTTTGCGGCAATTAATTTGAATCATTTTTATGATATTGTTATCATGTAAGTACAGTAGATAACTTATTTAATGCGAGGAGTGATCGAATGAATATGGATTTTAACCTTTTCATGAATGATATTGTCATAAAAGCAAGGAAGGAAATAGCAACGGCTGGCTATAAAGAGCTCACTAAAGCTTCTGAAGTGGACGAGGCGTTGTCCCAGAAAGGAACAACACTTGTAATGATAAACTCAGTTTGCGGCTGTGCAGGTGGCGTCGCACGACCTGCTGCGACGCATGCTATTAATTATGATCGCCGCCCGGATCATTTAGTCACTGTTTTTGCAGGACAAGATAAAGAAGCCACTGAAAAGGCTCGTAGCTATTTTACAGGGTACCCACCATCCTCACCTTCGTTTGCAATATTAAAGGACGGAGAAATATGTACGATGATTGAACGCCATGATATAGAGGGCTTTGAACCAATGGCCGTAGTCCAAAAACTGCAAAACGCTTTTGATGAATATTGTAAAGAAGTGTAAAAAAGATGGGATTATCCATCTTTTTTTTGTTTAGAACTCCCCTATTTTGTAATTCTTTTGTTAAATAAATATTTTTAGTTCCTACTATTGATAATGTTTTGGTAATATTAAGATAGGTTACTAATTATTCAACTTTGATTAGAAATATATAGAGAAAAACTAATGGGGAAAAACTATGAAATTTAAAATTGGATATCGAACGATTAAGACTGCAGTTGGTACTGCTCTATCAATTTTTCTTGCGCAGGCAATAGGTCTTAGTAGTTTTGCCTCTGCAGGAATATTAACAATCTTATGCATACAAGTAACAAAAAAGAAATCGCTTAGGGCATCCTGGGATCGTCTTTTTGCTTGTATACTGGCGATGCTGTTTTCTTGGATATTTTTTGAAAATATTGCCTATCATCCCCTTGTAATCGGGTTACTCTTATTGTTTTTTATTCCGACAGTGGTCATGCTTCGTGCCAAAGATGGCGTGGTTACGAGCAGTGTAATTCTGTTGCACATTTTTTCTGCAGGGAAGTTGACAGTAGATATTGTAACAAATGAGCTGGGGCTTATCGTTATTGGAATTGGCGTCGCTTTAATTATGAATCTTTACATGCCAAGTGTGGACAGAAAATTGGAGGATTATCAGAAACAAATAGAAGAATCGTTTAGAGGGATTTTTCGGGAAATTGTTCTTTACCTAAGGACAAATGAAAGCGATTGGGATGGAAAGGAAATTACCGAGGCAGCCAAACTGATTGAAGAAGCGAAAATTTTAGCCTTCCAAGATGTTGAAAATCGCATAATAAGACAAGAAAATTCTTATTACCATTATTTTAAAATTAGAGAAAAGCAATTTGATATTATTGAACGTGTTTTGCCAATCGTTACCTCGATTCCAACGATGGTAAAGCAACGGGAAATAATTGCTCTGTTCATAGAGGAATTGGCCCGGGGAATTCATCCTGGAAACAGTGCTTATATTTATTTAGAAAAATTAATGAATATGAAGAATGAGTTCGAAAATATGGAAATGCCGAAGACGCGGGAAGAATTTGAGGCTAGAGCAGCATTATTACATTTTGTGAATGAAATGGAGCTTTATTTAATTATTAAAAGTCAATTCCAGGGTCTGAAAAGAAATCGGAAGGTGAGGGCGAATCGAAAGATGACAACTGAAACAAACTAACCCTAAATGAAACTTCCATCCGAGGATGGTTTTTCTGTAATAAGAAAAATTCGGATGAAATAACCGAAGTGGGTGATTTTTTGGTTCAGTTAATTTCTGCCTTAATTTTAGCGCTTGGGATGTCGCCAATATGGCCATTGGGCCCCAATCCGTTGCCTGGGGATCCATTTGTTATTGTTAATAAACAGACAAATCAAATTGCATTTATTAACGAAAATAGAGTCAAAACCATCGTAAGTGTTGGGACTGGGAAAAAAGCGGATCTTACTCCCGAGGGTATATTTACAGTGACGATTAAAGCTGTTAATCCATATTATCGAAAAAAGAATATCTTTGGGGGAAATCCGCAAAACCCTTTAGGAACTAGATGGATTGGCTTTGATGCGAAGGAGACGGATGGACGTATTTTTGGGTTACACGGGACAAATCAGCCTGATACAATTGGCCATTATGTGTCACAAGGTTGTGTTCGTCTGCAAAATGAAAAAATTGAATTTCTTTATGACCTGATTCCCCTCGGGACTAAAATTTTTATTGTTAATTCAACCAAGAACTTCCACGAATTAGCTCGAGAAGCAGGGGCAATTAAATAAAAAAAATGGCTGACCTGGTTTAGTTTACCAGGTTCAGCTTTTTAAAAAAACAAATTTATTTTATTAAAGTACAGTCGATAATCCAAATAAAAGTGTTGAAACAAGCATTGTACCAAGCATTAGCATGACGATCACTCTTCTAATCTTTTTATTATTCATCAAAAAACCTCCTCACATAATCACTATGTTAGTAATTTTATTTTACTAGGAAAAATTCATTTCAACAAATGAAAATTTTTTGAAGGAATTTTGACAAATTAGTAGAATATTTTATATTATTATATTATTCTGAAGAGAGTATGGTGTTGAAAAATGGTGAAGAAGGTCGACCATATTGGAATTGCAGTTAAATCTTTAGAGCAAAGCTTGTCTTTTTATACAGAAACTCTACGATTACCATTGTTACAAATCGAAGAAGTTGCTAGTCAAAAAGTGAGGGTTGCCTTTATTCAAGTAGGGGAAACCAATTTAGAGCTGCTCGAACCAACATCTGAAGACAGTCCTATTGCAAAATTCATTGAAAAACGGGGGGAAGGAATCCATCATGTAGCTTTTGGTGTTGGATCAATCCAAGAGCGAATTATGGAAGTTAAAGAAAAAGGGGTTCGAATGATTGACAATGAACCAAAAAAGGGAGCACATGGAGCACAAGTAGCATTTATGCATCCAAAATCAACGGGAGGGGTATTATATGAGTTCTGTGAAAAACAAGGAAGCAGTGAGCACGCCTGATATGTACGAAAAAATTTATGAGTTATACGATTTAAAACAAAATATAGAATTAGGTGGCGGTGACGCCCGTATTGCCAAGCAGCATGAAAAGGGGAAACTTACTGCTAGGGAAAGAATCGAGCTATTACTAGATCCAGGATCATTTGTTGAATTAAATGCTTTTATTGAACACCGTAGTTATGACTTTGGTCTTGAAAATGTAAAAGGACCTGGTGATGGTGTTGTAACTGGATATGGTAAAGTAAATGGACGTCCTGTCTATTTATTCTCTCAAGATTTTACAGTGTTTGGTGGAGCATTAGGTGAAATGCACGCAATGAAAATTGCTAATGTAATGGACCTTGCTGCTAAAAATGGTGCGCCATTTATCGGATTAAACGATTCCGGTGGTGCTCGTATTCAAGAAGGTGTAGTTTCACTAGATGGTTATGGACAAATTTTCTACCGTAACTCTATTTACTCTGGTGTAATTCCGCAAATTTCAGTAATTTTAGGCCCTTGTGCAGGTGGCGCAGTTTATTCACCAGCGATTACGGATTTCGTATTCATGGTTGAGAAAACAAGCCAAATGTTTATCACTGGACCAAAAGTAATCGAAACTGTTACTGCTGAAAAAATTTCTGCTGAAGATCTTGGTGGAGCTAAAGTTCATAGTACTATTAGCGGAAACTGTCATTATAAAGCTCAAACAGAACAAGAAGTTCTACAAGCTGTTAGAGATGTATTAAGCTATCTTCCTAACAACTGTAATGAAATGCCTCCACGTGCAGAATTAACTGAAGACGATGACTATCGTCCTGATTTAACGGAGGTTGTTCCGATCAACGCAACTAAGCCTTATGATGTCCGTGCTGTTATACAACAGGTTGTGGATTCTGAATCTTTTATGGAAATACACAAAGATTTTGCTAGAAACATCGTAGTTGGTTTTGCAAGAATTAAAGGAGAAGTAGTCGGTTTAATTTGTAACCAGCCTAAATTTATGGCCGGTGGACTTGATATCGATTCATCAGATAAATCAGCTCGCTTTATCCGTTTGTGTGATTCATTCAACGTTCCAATCATCACTTTCGAGGACGTTACTGGATTCTTCCCAGGAATCAAACAAGAACATGGTGGAATTATTCGTCATGGTGCGAAAATCCTTTATGCTTATTCTGAAGCAACAGTTCCAAAAATCACTGTTATCACAAGAAAAGCTTACGGCGGTGCCTATGTTGCATTGAACAGTAAATCAATCGGTGCAGATTTAGTATATGCATGGCCAAATGCTGAAATCGCTGTTATGGGACCTCAAGGAGCTGCGAACATTATTTTTGCTAAAGAGATTGCTAATAGTGCAGATCCAGAAGCAACTCGTGCTGCTAAAATTGAGGAATATCGTGTGAAATTCGCGAATCCATATGTAGCTGCAAGCCGCGGAATGGTTGATGATGTTATCGACCCTCGTGAAACAAGAATCAAATTGATTCAAGCTCTAGAAATGCTTCGTAACAAAGAAGAAAAAAGACCGAAGAAAAAACACGGCAATATTCCTTTGTAATTCGAA
This sequence comes from uncultured Bacillus sp., assembly GCA_937894355.1. Lineage (GTDB taxonomy): Bacteria > Bacillota > Bacilli > Bacillales > Cytobacillaceae > Bacillus_BU. Next base: position 27,059 of record CALCRD010000007.1, on the reverse strand, counting down.
AAGCTAGAGTTAGAACAAGAAATATCCGAAAACACAAACAGACTGTGCGCTGTTTGTGTTTTTTTGTTATAGACTGTGTCTTTCAAGACTGTCATATTTGATGAACAAATTGCTACACGGTATACTGATACTATTGATTCCTACTATATGGAGGTTTGCTAAATGATAATTAACGAAGAGCGTTTACTTAATGAATTTTTAGAACTTGTGCAAATTGACTCTGAAACAAAGTTTGAAACAGAAATTGCCAAAGTTTTAACAGAAAAGTTCAGTCAATTAGGGGTAAATGTATTTGAGGATGATACAACCTCCATCACCGGTCATGGTGCAGGCAATCTTATTTGTACGCTCGAAGGAACCAAAACGGGTGTTGACACCATCTATTTCACTTCTCATATGGATACAGTTGTTCCAGCTAAAGGAGTAAAGCCAAGCATTAAGGATGGCTATGTCGTAACAGATGGAACAACCATTCTTGGGGCTGATGATAAAGCCGGTCTTGCGGTCATGTTAGAAACTATTCGCATATTAAAAGAACAAAACATTCAGCATGGTACGATTCAATTTATTATTACCGTTGGCGAAGAGTCTGGGTTACATGGGGCAAAGGCTTTAGACCGTGGGCTAATCACAGCAAAATACGGTTATGCAATAGACAGTGATGGCAAGGTCGGGAACATTATCGTTGCTGCTCCAACACAAGCTAAGATTACAGCGATTATTCATGGGAAAACGGCACATGCAGGTGTAGCACCGGAAAAGGGAATTTCTGCTATTACCATTGCCGCAAAAGCTGTCGCAAAAATGTCACTAGGAAGAATAGATGAAGATACAACAGCTAATATCGGTCGATTTGAAGGTGGTAAGCAAACAAATATTGTAGCTGACCGCGTAGATATTTTAGCAGAAGCAAGATCGTTACTTCCTGAAAAAATGGAGAAACAAGCTCAAAGCATGAAAGAAGCTTTTGAAACTGCTGCCGCAGAAATGGGTGGAAGTGCCGAAGTAGAAATCGAAGTCATGTATCCAGGTTTTAAATTTGGCGCAGGAGATCACGTTGTGGAGATTGGCAGAAAGGCTGCTGCAAAAATTGGTCGCAGCTGTGAATTACTCCATAGTGGTGGGGGTAGTGATGCTAATGTGATTGCCGGATTTGGAATTCCAACGGTTAATCTTGCAGTCGGATATGAGGAAATACATACAACAAATGAACGAATGCCGATTGCTGAGCTTTATAAATTAGCTGAGATGGTTGTTGCGATTATTGAAGAAGTTTCGGCAAATTAATAGTGGCTAAGGAGGGAGAGCAAACATTGCTCTCCTTTTGATATACTAGGCTTGAGGATTTTTAGCAAATGGGAGGGCGCTAAAGTGAAGGAAATGTACCCGAAAAACGGAAGAGTAATTCTCCATGTCGATATGAATAGCTTCTATGCTTCTGTGGAAATGGCACATGATCCATCATTAAAAGGCAAACCATTAGCCATTGCTGGAAATGTTGAAGAAAGACGGGGAATCATCGTTACTTGTAGCTACGAGGCTAGAAAATATGGTGTGAAAACAACGATGCCACTTTGGGAGGCAAAAAAGCTTTGTCCCCAGCTTATCGTTCGAAAGCCAAACTTTGATCGTTATCGAGCAGCTTCGATGCAGATGTTTGATATTTTACGGCGCTACACCGCTTTAGTTGAACCCGTCTCCATTGATGAAGGCTATATGGATATTACAGAGAGCTACCAGCTAGGGTCACCAGTGCAAATTGCCCAATCGATTCAAACCGTTATTCTGCATGAGCTTGAGTTACCATGTAGTATCGGCATCGCCCCAGGCAAGTTTTTAGCCAAAATGGCTTCAGATATGAAAAAGCCCATGGGGATTACTATTTTGCGAAAAAGAGATATCCCTGCGATTTTGTGGCCATTACCCGTTGATGAAATGCATGGTTGTGGCAAAAAGTCAGCGGAAAAACTAGCCCCCTTAGGAATTGTTACGATTGGGGATTTAGCAAAAGCCAATGATATCCAAGTAAAAGCAGTCCTCGGAATTAATGGATTGAGATTGAAGGATAGAGCAAATGGGATCGATAGTCGCCAGGTTGACCCGGAATCTGTTTATGATTTTAAGAGTATTGGAAATTCAACGACACTAGCAAAGGACATATCCAATCAACATTTACTATTTCAAGTTATCGATGGCTTAATTGAAAAAGTTTGCGATAGGTTAAAACGAAAAAACGTCCTTGCCCAGACTATTAGTATCACGATTCGTTATAAAGATAGAAAAACAATTACTCGGAGTATAAAATTAACCAATCCGGTGCGGACTTCTGAGGAAATCGGTCAAATCGCCAAACATCTTTTTCTGAAACATTGGAACGGAGAGCCAGTAAGGTTACTCGGGGTGACTGGGACTGACTTAACAGAGCAAGAGGATGCGGTTAAACAGCTTGATCTTTTTTCTTATGAAAAAGATGCCAAGAAAGAACCACTATACAAAACAATGGATATGCTACGGGAAAAATTCGGCAAGAGTATTATCGAAAAGGCCGGAGAAAAAGTTTCAGGCAAAACAAATAAACCTCTAATCGGAACAGACACTAGTTTTAATAAGGATTTTTTGCAAATAGAGGGTAATGCCAAAAAGAAGGAAAATGACTAAGTCGTTATTTTAAGGAGAAAAATAGTAAAGTGAAAATCTAATTCTGTCTTAAAGTTTCAGGTTAACCATGTAAGTGGGTGCTTGAAAAGTTGCAATTCAATAATAAATCTTGCTAAAGTATTAAGGATGTATACATTCAATTAGGAATCTCGTGTTAGAAGGGACGTTAAAATATGACTAAACAACAAATTGGTGTTATCGGTTTGGCGGTAATGGGGAAAAACCTCGCAATGAACATTGAAAGCAGAGGCTTTACTGTTTCAGTGTTTAATCGATCCCGCGAAAAAACCGAAGAAATGGTAAAGGAAACTGCTGGGAAAAATATTGTTGGTACATACTCAATTGAAGAATTCGTTCAGTCTTTAGAAACGCCGCGTAAAATTCTGTTAATGGTAAAAGCCGGTGGAGCTACTGATGCGACAATCGACCTATTAAAGCCACTGCTGGATAAAGGAGATATCGTCATCGATGGTGGAAATACCTTCTTTGTCGATACACAACGTCGCAATCGCGAGTTAAGTGCCCTTGGTATCCACTTTATCGGGACAGGAGTTTCTGGAGGAGAAGAAGGGGCTTTGCGTGGACCTTCAATCATGCCTGGTGGTCAAAAGGAAGCTCACGAGCTTGTAGCGCCTATTTTTGAGGCGATTTCGGCTAAGGTAGATGGAGAGGCTTGTACTACATATATCGGGCCTGATGGGGCTGGTCATTACGTTAAAATGGTTCACAATGGAATCGAATACGGAGATATGCAATTAATTTCAGAAGCCTATTTCCTTTTGAAGCATACGCTAGGATTAAGTGCTGCGGAATTTCATTCGGTGTTTTCGGAGTGGAATAAAGGAGAGCTCGACAGTTACCTGATTGAAATTACCGCTGATATTTTTACAAAAGTTGATGAGGAAACAGGGAAACCACTCGTTGATTTAATTCTTGATACGGCTGGCCAAAAAGGAACAGGTAAATGGACAAGTCAAAGTGCTTTAGATTTAGGGGTTCCACTACCTATTATTACGGAATCTGTATTTGCTCGGTTTATTTCAGCAATGAAGGATGAACGGATTGCTGCAAGCAAATTGTTAAAAGGACCTGAGACCAAAGCGTTTAGTGGGGATAAGCAAGCATTTATTGAAGCGGTACGTAAAGGCTTGTATATGAGTAAAATTTGTTCTTATGCTCAAGGGTTCGCCCAAATGCGCGCTGCTTCTGAGGAATACAACTGGGACCTTCAATATGGGGATATCGCGATGATCTTCCGTGGAGGATGTATTATCCGGGCTCAATTCCTGCAAAAAATTAAGGATGCCTATGACCGTGATGCAAGTTTGAAAAATTTATTGTTAGATCCTTACTTCAAAGAAATCGTCGAAAGTTATCAAACGGAGCTTCGGGAAATAATTGCTGTTGCCGTACAAAACGGTATTCCCGTTCCTAGTCTTTCAGCTGCATTATCGTATTTCGACAGCTATAGAATGGAAACCTTACCGGCAAATTTACTACAGGCACAACGAGATTATTTTGGAGCACACACGTACCAAAGGATTGATAAAGAAGGTATTTTCCATACTGAATGGATGGAGAAATAGAATTAAAGGAAAGCGACTTCACTTATTTGGTGGGGTCGTTTTTCTTATTGTTGGGATTTTGGATTTTAATGAGAAATATGGATACTGGCTAGGTGTTTGTACAGTGATATTGTTCACTTGGGGCGATAAAAGTAAAATAATCGGCGATAAAAACCAAAAAATCGGCGATAAAAACCAAAAAATCGGCGATAAACGAATAAAAATCGGCGATAAACCCTAAAGGATCGGCGATAAATTTAACGAATGAAGTATTCGGCTCCTAAATCCGCAAACAAAATCCCCGCACCCATTTCGGAGGGTGCGGGGAGAGTAATTAATGTATTCACAAGCCCATAGATGCCTGTTTTAGCCCGTTAAAAACCAATCAGGGTTATTTACATGTCTCAACGTCTAAATTGGTTACAGGCCACCAGTGGAAGCCGTCCTGCTCCAAAAGGTCGTAGGCTGCCTGAGGACCCATTTTCCCGGATTCATAATTTGGGAAGCTGGTTTCAGATGTTTCTTTCCATACCTGCGAAATATTATCAACAAAGCTCCATGAAAGTGCGACTTCATCCCAGTGCGTAAAGTTGGTCGCATCACCACGCATACAGTCGTATAAAAGCTTCTCATATGCTTCTGGAGTGTTGATGCCATCGATTCCCTTGTTGGCATAGCTAAGCTTCACCTGAGTGGCATCTAGGCCTTGTCCAGTTTTCTTGGCATTTAGATGGAGAGTAATACCTTCTTCAGGTTGGATATGAATAACCAATAAGTTTGGATTTAGTTCTTGTTCTGTTTGGTAATACAAGTTCATTGGGATGTCTTTAAATTGAACGACAATTTTTGTTTGCTTCGTTAGCATTCTTTTTCCAGTACGGATGTAAAAAGGCACACCTGCCCATCGGAAATTATCGATCGTTAATTTACCGGCAACAAAGGTTTCAGTTGTGGAATTAGGGTCGACCATATCTTCATTTCGGTAGGCTGGAAGCTGTTTGCCATCAACATTCCCTTCGTCATATTGACCTCGAACGAAGTCTTTTTTGACATCGTCTCCGTGTACTTGCCTTAATGCCCGAAGGACACGGACTTTTTCAGAGCGAATCTCATCGGTGGTTAGCCGAATCGGTGGTTCCATTGCCAGTAGGGCGACCACTTGTAACATATGGTTTTGGACCATATCTCGAAGAGCGCCGCTATTCTCGTAATAGCGTCCTCGTTCCTCTACGCCAAGCACTTCACTTGAAGTAATTTGGATATTGGATATGTAGCGATTGTTCCACAATGGTTCAAACATTGCGTTGGCAAATCGAATGACTTCAATATTTTGCACCATTTCTTTGCCAAGATAATGGTCAATCCGGTAGATTTCATTTTCTGCAAAGGCAGTGCGAATTTGTTCATTTAATTTTTTGGCTGACTCTAGGTCATGACCGAATGGTTTTTCAATAACAAGGCGTTTAAACCCGGAACAATTGGTTAAACCGTCAGCTTTCACATGCTCAGCAATTGTGCCGAAAAATTCCGGTGCCATCGCTAAGTAAAAGATTCTGTTCCCATCAAGCTGATAACGATTGTCTAGTTCAGCGGCTAGTACATTAAGAGCCGTATAAGAACTTGAGTCGGTAACATCATGTGAGTGATAGGAAAAATGCGAAATAAAATCTTCAATATTTTCATTTTGAGAAGATCCCGACAATATTGAGTCTTTCACATTTTGTTTGAACTGTTCTTGTGTAAGGGAGCGTCGTGCTACTCCAATTACAGCAAATCGATCCAATTTTCCTTTTTGAAAGAGCTGATAAAGGGATGGGAATAATTTTCTATTCGCTAAATCTCCTGTAGCGCCAAAGATCATGATTAATGCAGTCGGCTTTTTGGTTTGTTCCACCATGCAGTACCTCTCTTTATTAAAAAGTAGTTAGAATATTATGTAGTTAAAAATGAAAGTCTTTACAAATATAAAATTTTAGCTCTTTGTCTATTAATAAGCAAATATTATGTGATGATTTTAGTTTTTGCCCATCTTCATAATTATATCCAATATTTCACCAATGAATTTTCGCATCGATGTGAAGCCAAAAGCAAGTAGCTTCAATGTGTGGTAAAATTAATGCTAGCATGTTACGGAGGGTCTGATACCCTTTTGGTAGATAGGATTAGGGATAGAAAGGGGTAAAAAGCAAGTGGAGATTTTCTTTTTAGGAACAGGTGCGGGGATACCGGCTAAGTTTCGTAATGTTACGTCCATTGCCTTAAAGCTATTGGAGGAACGGGGAAGCATTTGGCTGTTCGATTGTGGCGAAGCGACACAGCACCAAATTTTACATACATCGATTAAACCGCGGCGAATTGAAAAAATATTCATCACCCATCTTCACGGTGACCATATATACGGATTACCAGGTTTGCTTTCAAGCCGTTCCTTTCAAGGCGGTGAATCCGAGGTAACGATTTACGGTCCAAAAGGACTTAAGGACTACATAAATATTAGCTTAACGGTTAGCCAGACTTATTTGAAATACCCATTAAAGGTAATTGAAATTGAAGAAGGCGTCATTTTTGAAGATGAGCAATTTATCGTTGAGACGCGGCAATTAGTTCATGGAATTCCTTCATATGGATTTCGAATGACGGAAAAAGATCGGCCCGGTACATTGCTTGCCGAGCAGTTAGCTGAAGCCGGAATTAAGCCTGGTCCAATCTATAAAAGAATTAAAAATGGCGAGAATGTCATGCTTGAAGACGGAACGGTTATTGAGGCGAGTAAGTTCTTGGGTCCAACACAAAAGGGACGGATTGTCACTATCCTCGGTGATACAAGGCAGTGTGAGAGTGCTGCTGTTCTGGCTGATAAAGCCGATTTACTTGTTCATGAGGCGACTTTTTCAAAAGGAGAAGAAAGTCTGGCTTTTGATTATTTTCATTCAACGACCCACCAAGCAGCCGAAATTGCACAAAGAGCAGATGTCAAAAAGCTATGCCTCACTCATATTAGCTCAAGATATGACCGTGATGCCTGGGAGCTACTAGTTGAAGAAGCCCAAGAGATTTTCAAAAACACCGAAATAGCAGAGGATTTTAAAGAGATTTCGATTCCTGTAGATAAAAGTATTTAACACCCACCTATCTTGGAAAAAAGAAAAATGGTTAAGGAAAATTCCTTAACCGTTTTCGTTCCCTAAACTGGGATTTTTTATTTTTTACAACTTGCTATTCTTCTTCACTATCATTTTCGTCTTTGTTAAACCAAAGTGGATCATTGTTATCTTCTTCACCATTATAGTTAATTAAGATTTCTTCGCCTGCTTTTATGTCTGTGTAAGCAAAGAAGTCAAATGTGTGGTTTGGAAAGTTAATCTCATAAGTAGCGTTTGGTGTATAGGAATGATTAAACAACATGCCATAGCCTAAAAGAATGGCCGTGTGATTAATACCATATTCAAATGCGTAATCTGCCAGTAAGGTTTTTTCGATGTGAACATGCTCTGCATTAGGATAAGAAATAACCGGCGCTTCATGAAGCAACTCACCTTTTGCGATATCACGTTTCGCGAATACCCCTCTATTAAACTCCCCATCGCTGAGTGTGGAAGTCTTTATCTCAATCATAATAGTCTCCTTCGGGTTCATTAATATTTAACTTTGAGCATATCCTATTAAGCTATTTGGCGCAAGGAATTTTAGCAATTCATACTATTGGGGGCCGTTTACTTTTGATAGCAAAAAGGTATCCCTAGAGTTAGTAATGGGTTTCTGAGCCATTTCCTACCGCAATTCGTATTCACCAGAACGCGTTTTTATTTCTATGGCTCTGTTAAACTTGGCTGTTGATTTCCGCTCCAGACACTTCGCTTTCCGCAGGCTCGCACGAAGGCCTCCTTCGGTCGTTCCTTCCTTCGGAGTCTCACTCAGCTCGTGCTCCTGCAGGAGTCTGCGTGTCTTCCGCTCCAATCAACAATGTTTTCAAAATAAACATTTATCATTAGCAGAGCCATTTCTATAAAAAAACCATCAAATTTTTGGAGTAATTTGATGGTTACCTGAAATGAATATTATCATGGATGTTTCACTTTATAGCCAACCACGTTCGTACTGTCTAGGGCTTTCGATTTTCACACCTAGTTGCTTGGCGGCTGTTCTTGGCCAATATGGGTCACGCAGGAGTTCTCTACCTAGAATGATCAGGTCTGCTCGATCGTTTTGCAGGATTTCCTCAGCATGCAAACCTGAGGTAATCAGCCCGACTGCACCGGTGGCAATCTCGGATTGATGCTTAATTTTTTCTGAGAATGGAACTTGGTAGCCAGGAAAGGTTGGAACAGATGCCGGAACTAATCCACCAGAGCTCACATCGATTAAGTCGACACCTTGGGCTTTCAGCCATTTGACAATGGTAATATAATCCTCAATGTTTAAACCTTCACTATGATAATCACTAGCAGATATTCGAACAAATAAGGGGCCATCCCAAACCGTTTTTACAGCATCAATGATTTCTAATAAAAATCGATAGCGCTTCTCTTGGGAGCCGCCATAATAATCGGTCCGCTGATTGGTTAATGGTGATAAGAATTGATTAATGAGATATCCGTGAGCGGCATGAATTTCTACCACATCAAATTCGGCTTGTTTGGCACGTTCAGCGCTTTGTTTAAACGCTTCAATCGTCTCTTTTATATCTGAAAGTGTCATTTCCTTCGGAGTCTTAGAAATATTATTAAACGGGATTGGCGATGGGGCAAGAATTTCTCCGTCACCACCGGCTTTTCTGCCAGCATGGGCAAGTTGGATGCCAATTTTTGCACCATGCCCCTTTACTGATTGAGTGAGTATGGCAAAACCCGCCACATGATCGTTATTCCAAATACCTAAATCGCTACTTGAAATTCGACCTTGCGGAGTAACCGCCGATGCTTCAACCATGATTAATCCAACTTGACCGACAGCTCGACTTTCATAATGTGTCAAATGCCAGTCACTCATCATGCCATCTTCTTTTTCAGACGTATACATGCACATTGGTGCCATGACAATTCGGTTTTTTAAGGTAAGACCTTTAATCGTATATGGGGAAAATAATTTTGTGGTCAATTGAAAAAGCCTCCTTATACTTTGTGATTACTGATATCACTAGTATAGCAGAGGCTTTTTCAGAAAGAAATTTTATCCAATTGGTTTTGTTAAATTATTTTAGAAAAACGAATAATGCCCAGTTAACAGTTCAAAACTGTCGAGTAAGGGAAATCTCCATTCATTATTTAACTGGATACAATTCGTCGCTTAAGGCGATTCCAAGTCGCTTTGATTGAGCGGTGGCTTCTTTAATGCAATTAATAAACGCTTTCTGCACCTCGAATGACTCAAGGACACGAAGTCCTGCTTCTGTTGTTCCACCAGGACTTGTCACTTCAGCGCGTAGTTGCTGGGAAGGCTTTGAGGATTTCGCAACCATTTCGGCAGCACCAAGCAGGGTTTGAACAATCAAATCCTTAGCTACTTCTTTCTCAAGTCCGATTTCACTAGCGCCTTTTTCCATTGCTTCAATTAAGTAATAAATATAGGCAGGTCCGCTTCCTGACAAGCCTGTTACAGCATCCAACTGGTTTTCCTCAACAAATGTTGTTAACCCTACTGTTTCAAAAATCGTTTGAACAACTTGTTTTTGGTGTTCGCTAACATTAGAATTAATAGCAAACCCAGTGGCAGATTTGCCAACGGTAGCAGATGTATTTGGCATCGCTCTTACTACAGGAATCTCCTTTTGGGCCAAGAGCTGAATGCTATCGATGGAAACGCCAGCTAATACACTAATAATCATTGTGTTTTCAGTTAAATAGGGACGAATTTGCGAAATGCCAGTGGCAGCTTCCTTAGGCTTCATTGCTAAAATGACGGCATCAGCATTTTCCATCAATTCACTAAGATCATAAGTGCCATTTACCCCATATTTTTGATTAAGTCTGTCAAGTTTCTCTTGATTGTTCCGGTTTGTGACCCAAATTTGTTCGCCAGCTAACAGTTTATTTTCGACAATTCCCGAAATCATCGCTTCTGCCATGGAACCGGCCCCAATAAATGCAATTTTTTTCATGTTCCTAATGTACCCCTTTAATTAAAGAATTTTTGATAAAAAAAAGAGAACTATATCCTAAGAACTAATAGTACTTCAACTAAATAAAAAAGACCCTCCGCCCGTAAAAAAGGACGAAAGGTCATAGCTTCCGTGGTACCACCTTTATTCACCTTTTCGCTAAATCTAAAAAAGGTGCAGCTCAACTCCATTAACGTCGGATTTACGTTTAGGTTTCCCTAACAGCTCATATGGTAGGTTCAATGGTTAGCGGACGATGAAGCTTTGCAGCCGAGGAGCTTCACTCTCTTGCGTCATTTTCCATTTACTGGTCATACTCATTGCCTATTTTACATGTAAATTTTAATTGTGATTATGAAGGATAAACAGCTTGTCTGTCAATAGGAAAGACAAGGAAATGTGTAAATATCTTAAATCAATTATGTGAATATAATGACAATTTGGATAATTTTCGTTTATACTTAAGCTTATAAACTATTATATTTAGTTTGTCTCATTTTGACATCTAAATTTTTACCGATAACTGTAATATAAATATATTTTTAGGAGCTGAAAAAATGACTGAATGGAAGAATGGCATTGCCAAAATAACCTTGCCTACTCCGTTCCCCGTTGGCGATGTACATGTTTACCTTATTAAAGGAGATAGATTAACCCTCGTTGATGCCGGAACAAAAACAACTGAATCAAAAGCTGCTTTCGTGAAACAACTCGCAGACTTAAAGTTAACCCCAAATGATATCGAACAAGTCATTCTCACCCATCATCATCCTGACCATATGGGATTGCTAGATATTTTTCCGGAAACTGTTGAAATTGCTGGCCATCCTCACAACCAGCGCTGGTTAAGCTTATCAGAACCATTTCTTCAAGGTAATGAAGTTTTTTATCATCGTACCTTTAAAGAATTTGGCGTCCCAGAGAAACTAATTTCCTATTCGATAAAAAAAGAACTCGATCAAACGATAGAATATTCCTGCGACCGATCATTATCCAGCCAGTTGCTTGAAGGCGATACTCCTCGAGGCTTAAGCGACTGGAAGGCAATTGAGACTCCTGGTCATGCTTCAAGTCATATTGGACTTTTCAGGGAAAAGGATGGAGCTTACATTGGTGGAGATCTTTTACTGCCGCATATTTCACCTAATCCGATATTGGAGCCTCCAGTTCCTGGCGAGAAAGGTCGACCTCAGCCACAGTTAGAGCTTAATGCTTCTTTGAAAAAAATAGCGGAATTTCCGATTCAATGCGTCTACCCTGGACATGGTGACAATATTACCGAAGTTGGCTCCGTGATTGATGCGCGCCTTGAACGTCAGCACAATCGAGCTATGTTAGTAAAAAAATGGCTTGATAAAGAAAATCTGACCGTTTTTGAAATTTGTCAACGGTTATTCCCTCGTATATACGAAAAGGAACTATTACTTGCTTTATCAGAAACCGTTGCCCAAGTTGACTATTTGCTTTCATTGCAGGAAATCAATATCATGAATAATGAGTCCTTATTCATAAAAGCAAATTGAGGTGTCTGTAATGGTCAATGACCGACTTAATGGAAAAAATATTGTAATTACTGGAGCATCAGGTGGTATCGGCGCAGAAATGGCTACCCTTTGTGCTGAAGCTGGAGCACGGCTCATCCTAATGGCCAGAAGTATTGATAAATTAGCAATGCTAAAAGCAGATCTGGAGTCAAGGTTTCAGACGGAAGTGCTGGTTTATAAACTAGACGTGTCGGATACAAACGCAGTTGAAATTGTTTTTTCAGACGTCCTTAACCGTCTTGACCATATCGATATATTAGTGAATAATGCTGGCTTTGGAATCTTTCGCGAGGCCCATGAATCGTCGATAGAAGAAATTAAGAGCATGTTTGAGGTTAATGTGGTGGGGTTGATGGCTTGCACCTCCATGGTTCTCCCGAAAATGCGGGAACGCCTGTTTGGTCATATCATTAATATTGCCTCCCAAGCTGGAAAAATGGCTACACCCAAATCAAGTGTGTATTCGGCAACAAAGCATGCTGTTCTTGGCTATTCCAACAGCCTACGGATGGAGCTTACCGATTATCATGTTTTCGTAACAACGGTCAATCCAGGTCCCATTGCCACTAATTTTTTCAATATTGCCGACGAAAAAGGCACCTATTTAAAAAACATTCAACGCTGGGTTTTGAAACCGGAATACGTCGCACGCAAAGTCGTTGAGCGCATGCTCAGTAAAACAAGGGAAATAAATTTACCGCGCTGGATGAACAGTGCAAGCGTCTTCTATACGTTATTTCCTCGTGTTGTCGAGCGTTTGGGAAAACGAGCTTTTAATCAAAAGTAACTGCGTAACCTTTTTTCGCTGGTTTCGTCTGTTATTGTAAGAGGTGATGTTTCGATGAAAAGGAAGGTTGGCTTGTTCGTTTTGCTATGTTTGGGTTCAATTTTAGTAGGGTGCAACGGTATGGTTGATGGGGGTCTAATAAAAGCAAAAGTTGGCTATATTACTGGAATTAACGATAAGAGTATCCTTGTGAATAATACATATTTTTCGGCTGACAAAAATATTGAAGTGGTGTCCGACACAGGAGCCAAGCTGGAATTTACTGATCTTGAGATTGGAGTAAAGGTGGAGCCTTGGTTTGCTGGGGCGGTTAGAGAATCTTTTCCCGCTCAGGCTGATGCCAAAAAGATCGTCGTTTTAACCGATAAGGAAAGTGAAAAAACTAAGCCAGCTGTGAAAGCACTTGTTGCCTATGCTGAAGTGAATTATGGAAAGACGGTTGTTTTTCAAGAAATTCAAGAGACTAAAGAGTATTTTCAAGTGACAATTGCTGGAATTACTCTAGAAAATCCCAAACCCGTCACACTTCGTTACAATTATGCTACCAAGGAAATTGAAGTTAACTAAATATTACTAAATATGGGCTGTCAAGATTCCGCGGGGAATTGTTGGCGGTGCAATTACTGTTAGCGCAGCAGGAACTGCTGCTTGGGCAATTAGAAACCATATGAAAACCGTATACGTTGGTACTAACGTAGGTGGTCAAAGTTGGAGTAAAACTTTATATATCTAGGGAGAAAGAATGAAATATTATATAATTTTTGGACTTTTTATGTTTAATGTTCTAGTATTTATGTATAAAATAGAATCGTTTGTTCCATTTATAATAGTTGCTGGATTAGTAGGGTTTTATAAAGGTATTAAGACCGGTTCTGATTTTAAAAAGATATTTAACATACATAAAGTCAATTTCTCTTTAAAAGAACCAATAACTAGAATTGAACTATTAGGTGCCTTAATACTCTCGTTAAGTACAGATATACTCGCATTTAGACATTATTTTTATGATGGCTTCTTAAGTGAAAATTTCATTTATGTGGTATTTCACGCATTATACTCATCACTATTTGGTTTACTTTTGTTTAGGTTTCTATTTTTAAATATGTTTGAAGAGTCACATAATAGTAGAAAAAGCATGAACTAATGAAATTTTAGGCGTATGCTTAGGTTTTGAAACAGTGCACTACGAAAAGCCCAAAACCATCAAGATTTTGGGCTTTTTCGACATTGCATAACACTTGTTTTTTAGTTGTATGGCTTATTTTAATATACTCCCCGCTGTGAGTCACCACGCAGGCCGCATTTCCTTCACCCTGCATCTCCGTACGGATGCCACCAAGACTGCCATGTCTGCAACTCCATGACGATTTTGTTGCGAAAGGTTGACAGTTTCACATAAGATTCAATTACTCCTAGATTATTTTTTAGATAACTAAAGGAGTTAGATAATTTTTATCGAATTTATTATTTTAGGAAAGAAATTTCTTTTTCTCCCTTGATTACTCCTCAATTTGCTTTCCTCAAAAATAAGAAACGCGATTGTATGGTGCTTTCGACTCTGCTGGCCAAACATTTGCATAAACATAAAGTCGACTTTTAAATCAAGATATTCTTTTGTCATATGGAGTCCTTCCTTTCGGGGGGAATAGCTTTCTAAGGAGACAAGGCTTAGAGCGAATTACCGATTTGACGTTTGAGAACACAGAATTTGTAAAAGAAAACGAGGAAGGTAAATCGGTTCGGCTGGATGTAACTGTCTTTACTACTTTAGGTGAACGGATTAATGTTGAAATTCAAATTGAACATCAACAGGATATGCCTGAACGAACGCTTTACTACTGGTCACGAATGTTTTCCTCAAGCCTAAACTCTGGAGAGTCCTACTACCAACTTCCACCAACGATTGTTATTTCCATCCTTAACCGTCCACTATTCCCATCAGAAACAGACCGCTTCCATACCGTTTTTCATTTAGGCTCTTTTCTCAAACTTTTTTGCTTTTTAAGAGATAAACCAAGTATTTTAACTATGTTTAGATAGTAAAACACACAAAATTTATGAGAAAAGAGCTTGCAAATTACTTTCAAGCTACAAAATAGCTGATATCACGTTAAAATCGGGTTTAAGATTTTAACAACAATCTTTACGAAAACAGCTTTCATTTAAGAGAGGATGAAGAAGGATTTTTATGGTCGGACCGAATCGAAATCCATTTGATTGATTTAAGTGCGTTCATGGTACAATGGAAAAAATACCGAAGACATTGAAGGAACAAAATTCTCAAGAGCTGCCATGGATAATGATGCTATCGGTAGCAGATGTAAGAAAAAAATCCTTGAACAGTGATATTTTGGCTGAATTGGAGGAATGGGCGATGAATATTGAAGAGGTAAGAGAGGCCCTAATAGAATGGGAAAACTTAAGCGCTGACAAGAAAAATCGTGTTGAATATGAAGCCCGGCTTAAAGAGTTACGTGATCAGTTCAGCAACATACGAGGATACCATAAAATGGGCAAAGAAGAAGGATTAAAAGACGGCAGAGAAGAAGGGCGTAAAGAAGGCAGAGAAGAAGAGAGTTTCAGGATTGCAAAAAATTTAATGAATAAAGGTTTTTCACTTTCAGAGATTGCTGGAATTACTGGATTAACAGAAGAAGAAATCCAAAGTATATAAGTAGGGAACCGTTACCTTCTGTATGATCTATTCTTTGCTAGATGTAGAAATAAGGTCACCAAGTATTTTGTCTAGAATCACGTTGATTACCCCGTTACAAAGAAAACCAGCATAAAAATGTTCAAACTTTTTTCGCCGCCATACTGGTTTTTTATGAAAATTCCAGACATTATTTTTTGGGAAGGTTCTGCTTCTACTATTGAAGCAGAACCTTCCCTATTGCTTTTTCCACTATCGACAGTAGAGTAATAAAATTACTAACTAGTACCAGTTGGGAATGCCTTTTTTTGACAATGATGCCGTACAAAGCTGCCCTTTGTCTATAGGGCTTATTGGGTAATGTAGGAAATTGCCAAGTATTTATTAGGTTAATAGGTCAGATTCCTGCTCAGAGGATATTACATATGAAGAAAAGAAATTCGTCATCGATGATGACAATTTGCAGGAAGAATTGTATTCTTTAGTAGAGTTTCCTAAAGTATTAATAAATTCTCCTATCACTTTTGTAAGAATTTTTCTTAGAGTAGATGTCAAGAAAAAATATTTTGTAACAGAAACAATAAATGTTTATTTGCGAATGCTATTAAATTAGTTATTTTTTAACAGTACAGGCGATGGCTAACGGTTTCATTTGATATATACTTTGATAACAATTCAACTGGATTAAATGAATACACCCACCACTTAATTTCAAATTTGAAGTGGGGATTTCTAACGTATCAAACATTTCTGAGTGCTTAACGTTAGTGGAATTGACACATTGGTGTGCTAAAAACACCCAACCCCACTCATTGGGCTAAAGCCCTGCACATTCCTTGAGGAAGGGGTACTCTCGCCAAAATTAATAGATTAATTAATAAAAATAGGAGAAATATATTATGAAAAAAATTTTCTGTAGTTTGTTATTGATTATTTTAATGGTAGGAGTGAGTGGATGTATGGAACAACCAAATGAAGATGAAAAGAAAGCAAGTGAATCGGAAATGCTGTCTTATTTAAAAAATGAATATGGCGGAGAATTTAAAAGAATTGAGTATATCGCAGGAGAACGAGGTTACAATGATAGTCACAATGAAAATATTCTAGTTGCAGAATCAGAGAATGGAATTCTCGTTAATGTTAGAGAGGAATTGGGGGATAAAGGAAATTATTATGATGATTATGAAAATGCTTATGCATCTAAATTAATCAATGAAAAAGTGGATTACAGCGTGGTTAAGAATATCCGATTTACAAAAACTTATGTTACTCTCAATCCTGAAAAAGTAAATATTGAGGATTTAAGAAAAGACGATTTTTCATTAGAAAGTGACATGGTCATAAATTTATTTAGTTTAATTTCTATTTCGGCAGAATCAGATGAGGAAATATTAAAAGATTTATATGAGGTTTATGAACAAGTTCAGTCTTTGGGTTATAACAGAAATAACTTTGTAGTTGCTTTTGAGGGAAATTCTAAAAAGGCTGAAAAATATGTGAATAATTATTTCCTTTACGGTACACAAGCCTGGGAAAAATATGATGAATCTAATAAAGAAATTCTTAGAGTTACTCAAAACGGATTATCCTTCGAACAATTTAGAAATCAGATAATTTCAATAGGGGGTTAATACATGCTTAAAAAATTAAGTGATACTCAAAACTCTTTATTAAATGATCTCGCATATGAGGATTTTCCTAATGAAGGTACCGCAGGATTGTCTATCTATGAAGCTTTGATTCAAAGAGGAGGTAAAAAAATCAGGAGTTAGCAGATAAATATTATGAAGCCGGACTTGGAGATATAGTAATAAAGGATTATTCAAATAATAATGGAAAAGACGGATCCGGGACCGGCTTTTGTGCGGTTGCCTTTGAAAATCCTAAAACTGGTGAAGTAGGAATGACTTTTAGGGGTACTGAAGGACTCCCTAATCCTTTCACAGAAGATTTTGGTGAAAATACTTTAACTATGGAAGTGGGAGTTTCTCCTCAATCTTTAGAGGCATTGGCGTTTTTTGAAAGAAACAGAGACAAGAACGGAAATAATTATATATATGGCCATTCTAAGGGCGGTGAACTGGCTACTGAAGTATACGTAGAAAACTATAACGATATTAAAGGCGCGCATATTATCAATGCACAGCCAATAAATCCTTATAAATTAAGCCAGGACCAATTAGATGCTTTAAGGTTAGGTAAGTTTGATGCAATTGTTATTGATGGTGATATTGTATCGATGCTTGGCAGAGTTGCATATCCTATCAGGATTGTTGCAAACAATGGCAAGAAAGATGGCTTTTTCGATCCTCATTCCATCAGTTCTATGTTACATGATGATGATGGAAATGCAATTATAGTGAAAAATCCTACTCAGATTATATCTTTCAAGGCATTACAGGTGCACTCGTAAAAGAGGTATTAACTGCTTTGCAGGAAGCTAGTATACCCCTTAGTGCATTTATCATTCATGTAGTTGTTCCAGTTGTAGATTTCCTTACTAATGACGTAAAAGATTTAGTGCAAAAGTTCGTTGAAAATATAACGAAAACTATCAATCAAATTCATAGTCTTTCTATTGAATTAAAGAATGCATTGATTGACTTTGCCGCAGCTATCGTAGACAATGTTTCGACATGTTTCAAAATGACATTCAATTCTGGTTTCAGATATGCACTAGCACACCCAATTATTAAGGTTGATACTTATAAACTGCGAAACTATGCCGAGCGGCTGGAAAGTGTAAATAGGAGAATAAATAACATAGATCACAGGCTAGACTCTCTTTATAACAAGGTTGCTTTAGAAGATATTTGGAAACTCCTGAAAGCTGATTTGTTTACAACAGAAAGTAAAAAAATTAAAAAGTGTGTTTCCTATTTAGAGGATACTGCAGAAATCTTTGATACTGCTGAACGGAATATTATAAACAATTTGCGATAGGGTATTTTTATAATAGGATTAATTAAAGGTTTAAGGTTTATGGGGAAGGTTCTGCTACTATTGAAGCAGAACCTTCCCCATTGCTTTTTCCACTATCGAAAGTAGTCAAAAAATTACGACCTAGTTGGAAAAGCCTGTTTTATACAAAGCCCCCTGTTTATTTGTTAATATATTGTAGTAGTTTGGATAAACTAGAAAAAAATATCGGTATGCCATGACAGTTTTTAGCCCATTCTTTACAAGCGGTTTTGAGTCAGTTCAGATTATTTTTCTTAGAGGAGAGCGAAATCATGCCTATCACAAAGAGTAATATACGAATTGAAAAGGACTTTTTAGGATCAAAGGAAGTTCCTGCAGAGGCATATTATGGGATCCAAACACTTAGAGCTGTTGAGAATTTCCCGATTACAGGGTATCGAATCAATGAAGAACTAATTATTGCTATGGCCATTGTAAAAAAGGCAGCTGCACGTGCAAACATGGATATCAAACATCTTTATTCAGGAATTGGAAACGCAATTGTTAAGGCAGCAGATGAAATGATTGCCGGGAAATGGCATGACCAAGTTATTGTTGACCCTCTCCAAGGTGGAGCTGGGACTTCAATTAATATGAATGTGAATGAAATTCTCGCCAACCGTGCGATTGAAATAATGGGGAAAGACAAAGGGGATTATTTTCATTGCAGTCCTAATAGCCATGTTAATATGGCGCAATCAACAAATGATGTATTTCCGACAGCAATTCGTATTGCTGTGTTAAGGGAGTTAGAGAAATTGTTGGCAACGATGGAGGATATGCATTCGGTATTTTTGGAAAAGGCCCAGGAATTTGATCATGTGATTAAAATGGGTCGTACGCACCTTCAGGATGCAGTCCCCATTCGATTGGGTCAGGAATTTGCAGCTTACAGCCGTGTAATCGAGCGGGATATAAAAAGGATCAAACAGTCACGTCAATATTTATATGAAACAAACATGGGTGCAACTGCCGTTGGTACCGGGTTGAATGCTGATCCTCGTTATATTGAGTTAGTGGTTGGCTATCTTGAAGGTTTCAGCGGCCTACCTCTAACTGGCGCTGAGCATCTGGTGGATGCAACGCAAAATACCGATACATACACGGAGGTATCAAGTGCTTTAAAGGTTTGTATGCTTAATCTATCTAAAATTGCTAATGATTTGCGATTAATGGCCTCGGGTCCAAGAGCAGGGTTAGGAGAAATCAGCTTACCTGCGAGACAGCCTGGATCTTCAATAATGCCTGGTAAAGTAAATCCTGTTCTACCAGAGCTTATTAATCAGGTTGCGTTTCAAGTCATTGGCAATGACCATACGATTTGTCTTGCATCAGAAGCAGGTCAGCTTGAATTAAATGTCATGGAGCCTGTTTTGGTTTTTAACCTCTTGCAATCAATTAGCATTATGAATAATGCTTTCCGGACCTTTACCGACCATTGCGTAAAAGGGATTGAGTCAAACGAAGCGAGATTGAAGGAGTACGTCGAAAAGAGTGTAGGCCTAATTACGGCTGTGAACCCGCACCTTGGCTACGACATAGCAGCTCGAATTGCCCGTGAGGCAATCCTAGGTGGTGAGCCCATTCGGGAGCTGTGCTTAAAACATGATGTTCTGACTGAAGAGGAGCTCGATTTAATATTGGATCCTTATGAAATGACACATCCCGGAATCGCTGGTGCAAGCCTTTTGGAAAGGGACTAAATTTGAAAATTAAGAGAGGATGAAGAAGGATTTTTATGGTCGGACCGAATCGAAATCCATTTGATTGATTTAAGTGCATTCATGGTACAATGGAAAAAATACCGGCGTGAGCTGAAGGAGCAAAATTCTCAGGAGCTAACTGCTGAAATTACTGGGTTAACAGAAGAAGAAATCCGAAGTATATAAATAGGGAACCGTTACCTCGTGTATGATGAATTCATTGCTAGATGTAGAAATAAGACCACCGAGTTAGTTAGTCTACATTCACAAAATATAATCAAAAAACGACGATAAATTCTAATTAGAATCTATCGTCGTTTTTTTTCAACTCATTAAAAATTTCGAGCTATTTGCTCCGCTACTGTAAATCCTCCATAAAATTTCCATTGAAAACGAACGCATATTCGCTTAATATTAGGAGTATAATAAAAGAACTAATGTTCGTAGATTTGGAGGGGCCACTATGGTGGATTACAGCGAGATGCCAAAACAGCATGTATTATGTGTCGACATGAAAAGTTTTTACGCGAGCTGCTCGGCGGTCATGCTCGGCCTAGATCCCCTTGAGTGCTATTTAGCGGTGGTAGGAAACAAGGACCGACAAGGCAGTGTTGTGCTTGCTGCCTCTCCCCGTTTAAAAAAAGAATATGGCATTAAAACAGGGTCTAGGATGTTTGAAATCCCGAATGATCCCAAAATAGAAATTGTAGAACCAAAGATGGCCACGTATTTACGCATTTCTACGGAGATTACCCGCGTGTTCCATCGCTATGTTCCCAAAGAAGCCATCCATGTTTATAGCGTTGATGAGAGTTTTTTGAAGGTCGACGGCGCCGCTAATCTGTGGGGGGATGTTTTTACGATTGCTAGGAAAATAAAGGACGATATTGAAAGGGAATTTCAACTGACTTGTACTGTGGGGATTGGGCCGAATATGCTGATGTCTAAGCTGTGCCTCGATTTGGAGGCGAAAAAATTTGGAATTGCTGAATGGACGTATGATGATGTTCAGACTAAGCTGTGGAACGTTTCGCCGTTACGGGAAATGTGGGGAATTGGTAGGCAATTAGAAAAGACCTTGAATAGTATGGGGATTTTTTCTGTCGGTCAGCTTGCCCGTTATGACCTGAAGAAGCTGGAGAAGAAATTTGGGATTATGGGTAATCAGCTTTATTACCATGCCTGGGGAGTCGATTTTTCCGAAATAGGAGCTCCAATTATTGAAGGGCAAGTTAGCTTTGGAAAAAGCCAAATTTTGCTTCGCGATTATAAGGAGGAGCATGAAATTAAAAGCGTCATTCTCGAAATGTGTGAAGAAGTGGCCCGAAGAGCCCGTAACCGCAGGAAAGCAGGCAGGACGATTAGCTTTAGCCTCGTCTATAGCAAGGATGAGTTCGGTGGTGGTTTTCATCGGTCACGAACGATTGCTAATCCGACCAACATTACCATGGATCTTTATCGTGTATGCTTAGAGCTTTTTCGTGAAAACTACACTGGGAAAACAGTGAGGCAAATTGCTATTTCGTTAGGTAATATTGTCGACGATCAGGAGATGCAATTGAGTTTATTTGAAATGAATAGGTGGAAAAAACGTGAACTGGGTTATGTTGTCGATAGCATTCGCAATCGTTTTGGCTCAGGCGCTTTATTGCGCGCTGTTTCGTATACGGAAGCTGGAACAACGAGGCATCGAGCCAAGCTTGTTGGCGGTCATAAGAGGTAGTTTTTATAGGGGGTGAACTGGGATGATTCGTGATCGCGGTAGAATTAAGTGGACATCAATGATGCTTCCTGAGCATGTGAAAATGCTACGGGATTGGGTTAAGGAGGATACGTACGAATACAAAAAGCAATTGGATGAGCAGCAGCTAGATGTGATGAATGAAACAATTTCTAGTGCCATGGAGTATGATCAAATGGTAACTGTAACCCACTATCATGGGAAGCAATATGAACTGGTGATTGGGAAGATTCATCGTTGGGATGTGCTTGGGCAGAAATTGCAAATCAGGGATCGTTTTGATGAAGTCCACCAGATTCACTTGTCGGATATTTTTGATGTTCGATTGGCAGATTAAAGGGTTGCTTAATAGGAATTTTGATGGATGGCTGATAAATGAAGGGCGACTCCCGAAAAGATGGGGGACGCCCTTTTTTGAGATTTTGAAAAAGAAAAAAGTCGGATTGTGCAAAGCATTTCCCTGGCAAGTTATCAATGCCTTATCCTGTCATGAAACACAAACTCAGCCAAAAATTCATCAACTGTCTTCTCGTATTCTTCGCGGTTTTCATTAAAGGATTGCGCATGACCACCATTTACTGCCAAAAATAACTTCTTTGGACCCTTTTTTCGTTCATATAGGGCTTCAGTCATCGAAGGTAAAATATAGTCATCCTTCTGGCTGTGGATAAATAGAACAGGGCTTTTAATGTTTTCAATAACGGAAATAGGTGAAACCTCCGACACCGTATATTTGTCACGAATCCGCAAAAATAAATTACCAATTGAAAGTACGATACGAGGAGGAAGCTTCATATCATCTTTTATTTGCTCGATAAGCAATTCCTGGAAATCGGAATAAGGACAATCGGCTATATAAAATTCTGCCCCATCTTCAAGCATACCAGCATAAAGCAGCATAGTGGCAGCTCCCATCGATTCGCCGTGAATCCCCAAAAGCAGGTCAGAACCTTTTTCGTTTTTGAGCCAATCAATGACAGCTTTTAAATCTAATTTTTCATAATGGCCAAAACTAGTCGTTTTACCGCCAGATTGGCCGTGGCGACGATGATCATAAATGACAGCATTAAAGCCTCGTTCAAGAAACATGTTCATGTATTTAACGGAATTCGTCTTATTTTCGGATACGCCATGACAAATAATAATATAGCGATTGGTGTGATGTGGCTCCACCAAAATGGTCTTTAATGGGTAGCCAAGCGGGGAGGTAACAAAAACCTCTCGTTTAGGTAAGCTTTCAAACTTGACTGGATTATACCTTCCTGACGTTGTTTCTCGGTGAAGAATGAACTGGTCCTCTTTCTTTTTTTTATACATGAGTCGATTGGAAAAATAAACTCCAATGGAAGCTGTAACAAATAAAAGGGATGCAAAGTATCGAAAAAACTTTAAAAACTTTTTCAAACAAGCACCTCCTAACCCAAAATAGTATTTACTGTATTTTACCATTTATATGCGGTGAGGAACAAAAAAAAGCGGTGCTCCGTAATATGAAGTCACCGCCCCTTAAAAAAAAGTCACATTTGTTCAAACACCATGCTAGCCATCATTAAAGCAAGCGCCTCTTATTGCTTTGCATTTTGCCGTTTAGTTGGATGGATGGCCTTCTCCATATCTTCAGCGGCCATCATCGGTTTAGTAGTATCGCTTGAGGGTTTACCTTTTTGACTAAACCCCTTTTCGCGCTTTTGACTCATAGTTAGCAACCCCTTTCCTTAATAAGATGGTTAAAAGACAGCAACCTTATTCATGCTCAAATGTTAGACAGATGATATAATATAAAGGAAATTTGCAGTGGAGGTCCTTTGCGATGAAAAAACAACATTCAAAATCAAAACAAAATCAGAAACCGAAAAAAGATGAAGCCGCAGTTACGTTGGGTGACATGCTTAATAGCGATTTAGTGAATAGACTGAAAAATAAACAAATGGAATTAAAAGCCGAAGAAGAGCGCAAAAAGGAAGCCGAGGAACAGCGTAAAAAAGAAGAAAGAAGGTTAAAGGAGAAAAACAAATCTTTTGAAGAGCTACTTAATGAAACTTCGATGGACTGGAAAAAGTTCAAATAAATAGTATTAGGTCATAATAGGACTAAACAAATAGACAAGGAACATTGAAAGAGATAACCCTTCACTGCGCTAATTCCGGCAGAACAGGTTATCTTTTTTTGCGATGTAAAAGTTTACAAGGGGTTAACAACTAAAGTTGATTCCCTACCGATGCAACTCATAATGATTCGCTTTTGTTAATTGCTTAATGAGGTCAATCTCGTCTTTAGTTAGTGGATTGCTCCGAACTGCCGCCACATTTTCGCGGAGTTGCTCAATTGAACTAGCTCCAGCTACAACCGCAGCAATGGCAGGATTTGTTAAACAAAACTGCATAGCAACTTCCGTAAACGAACGACCCAGCGAATCGGCTAGCTTTTCTTTTAGCAACGGTAAAAGTTCCGTCAATTCCTCGTAGGAATAGTTTAAATAGCCCTTTGCCAAAACGGATGCAGAAGCTTTTCCAAGCAATTGCTGACTAAGCAATCCACTTGCCAGAGGACCGCGGGCTACTACACTAATTTTTCGCTCCAGTAAAAGTGCTAAGGCTTCCTCTTCAGGGCGACGATCTAACATACTATATTGCATCATGTTGGACACAATGTTGGATTTATCAATATACTCTCGAATCACATTAGGGCGAATCGAAGAGATTCCATAATAGTTAATGTAGCCTTCCGCTTTCAATTCTTCAAAAGCTTCAATCGTTTCCTTAATCCGGTCATCAATCGTACCGCCATGTAGCTGATACAAATCGATATAATCGGTCCCTAGCCGCTTTATGCTTTGCTTTACTTCTTCTTTTATATAGGCTTTAGAAGCATCCCAACTAAAGCCTGGTTGTGACTCCTGCCAGCGATTTCCGACTTTTGTGGCGATGACCACTTGTTCACGGACATTCTTCAGAGCTTGTCCAACAATTCTCTCGTTAGTACCAAAATCATATATATTAGCGGTGTCAAAATAATTTATCCCTTCAGCCAAAGCTGCTTCAATAATCTGACGTGCTGCTTTTTCATCAGTTCCAAGCGACATACAACCTAAGCCTAGTCTACTTACAATCAACTCAGAAGAGCCTAATTGCCGTTTCTCCATTTGCTTCACTCCATTCTTTCTGATAACTACTCTATTTATTTTATCGAATGGAAGAAGCTAGATACAAATTTGCCGATTGTAGATTTTTCTTGTCAACTAAAGGTAATCATAAAAACAAGGGAATCTATCACTAAATTTCATCTATCAATCAAACCGTTCTACAAAAATATCCGAATATTTATCTGGCCACATCTTCCACCCAATCTTGTAGCAATTCATATTGTCGGCGATATTCCGCTAGCTTCTCTCTTATTTCCCATGCCTTGCCTACTAGGACGAATCCTTTATCATGAACATAGATTTTCATTCGTTATTCCCCCTAAAATAAAGTATGGTAAAATGTATGGGTCTACTATATGGAATAGAACTGGAGTGACGAAAAAAATGAGTCTCCTTGAAGAAAAAACGATTAAAACAGAACAAATCTTTACTGGAAAAATAATCAGCTTGCAGGTTGATGACGTAGAATTGCCTAATGGAAAAACCGCTAAACGTGAATTAATCAAGCATCCTGGAGCGGTTGCGATTATCCCGGTAACCACCGAAAACAAAATCGTGATGGTTGAGCAATTTCGTAAAGCGCTAGAAAGAAATATAGTAGAGATTCCTGCCGGAAAACTAGAAAAGGGCGAACAACCACGGGCATCAGCCCTGAGGGAATTAGAAGAAGAAACCGGATATGAGTGTGAAACGCTAGAATTAGTAACTTCTTTTTATACATCGCCAGGGTTTGCCGATGAAATAGTTCACGTATATGAAGCTCGCGGTCTTACTAAAAAAGAGAATCCAGCTGCACAAGACGAGGATGAATTTATCAATTTAATCGAATTGACATTAGATGAGGCGCTTGAATATGTGGCCGAGCAAAAAATCTATGATGCCAAAACCATCTTTGCCGTACAATACTTACAACTGAAAGAGGCGTTAAACCGCTAATGAACAACTACTATGTTGACTTGCATATTCATATCGGCAGAACTTTTACTGGCAAAGCTGTGAAAATTACTGGGGCGAAGTCATTAACTTTTTCGAATATTATTGAACATGCAAAAAATGAAAAGGGCTTGAACATGATCGGCATTATTGACTGCCATTCACCTGAAGTGATCATGGAAATGGAAAGCTTAATGGAAAAAGGCGAACTTACAGAGCATCCTGATGGAGGACTCAATTATGGGGGCTTAACAGTTATCCCGGGGTCAGAGCTCGAGGTGTACGATGAAAACTGTCAAGGTCCAATCCATCTTCTTTGCTATTTCCCTTCGCTTTCCGCAATTAAGCAGTTTTCAAACTGGCTTTCAGGGTATTTGAAAAATATTAACCTAAGCTCGCAAAGAATCTATGCTAGCGGTAGAGAGTTGCAAAAAAAGGTCAAGGAGCTGTCAGGAATATTTATCCCAGCCCATGTATTTACTCCCTATAAAAGTCTTTATGGTAAAGGAGTGATTGCGTCTTTAACCGAAATATTGGATCCAGAGCTAATTGACGGAATTGAACTAGGCCTGAGCTCAGACACCTCTATGGCCGATCAGATAGGAGAATTGCACAAGTATACCTTTGTGACCAATTCTGATGCCCATTCCCTTCCGAAAATTGCCAGGGAATACCAAGTAATGGCCATGAAAGAGCCGTCATTTGCAGAGCTTGAAAAAGCATTGAAGCGGCAAAATGATCGGAAGATTGTTGCAAACTACGGTTTGGATCCGCTGCTAGGCAAGTATCACCAAACGGTTTGTGCCAATTGTCAAAACTCGTATTCATCTGATGAAGCACATTGTCCGCATTGTCTGGATACTAGGAGGGTGAAGGGCGTTGCTGACCGTATTTTAGAATTGAAATCAGCCGATGCTTCTCCTGAATTCCGTCCGCCATACGTGCATCAGGTTCCTCTAGAATTCATTTCCGGCCTTGGTCCTAAGATATTGAGAAAGCTGCTTGATCATTTTGGCACCGAAATGGCCATCCTTCATGAGGTCCCACCAGATGCACTAAAAAAGGTAATTCCAGAAAAGATAGCTGAATTAATCATTAAAGCCCGTAATGGAGAATTAATTCTTTTAGCAGGTGGCGGTGGAAAATACGGCAAAATAGCTGACTAATAATATAACGAGCTGTCCAAGCAAAATGGGCAGCTTGTTTTTTTTGACAAAGTGGAGGGAGTGATAAATTCCACTTTGACCGATAGAATCTGAAAAACGACCGATAGAA
>CALCRD010000006.1 GCA_937894355.1 uncultured Bacillus sp. | reverse complement strand
TTCCAGGAATAGCAAAATTAATCATTTGAGCTGCAAAAACAAAGGCGCCCATTACGCCCATAAGCGGGATTTTCTTTTCATCCAAATCATTCTTTATTTTTTTAATCGAATAAGCAGCAACCCCTGCAGAGGCTACTAACATCGTCCCACCGACAACCGGTGAAATCAAGGCATCAGCCATATGCATATTATCGACTCCTAACAAAAATAAAATAACCCATAAAAAGGTAAGCAAAAACTACTTAGCCCTTCATGGGTTTTAATTACACATTTTTATCTTGGAATGACGTTCAGGAACCTTCATGATTCCTATATCATTTTAATTTAAACATTCAAAAAAAGGCATGTCAACCCTAATATTGCTAGCTTTCTAGCCATCTAACAGCTTACCAATCTGTCATGTACTAAGGCATCGGCATTTCCTTCATCTTGCTAGATTGTGACGAGTTAATGAAACTTGTAAACCTCAGAAATCCTGTCTTAAATTGATTAAATCACAATGTTCTTTCTCTGGGGATTTCAATTTTACTAGATTTTAAATAGCGATTAAAAAAGTCTAGGATTATCCCATTTGTCGTCTCAATACAGTCACGTGCATCCACATTGACTTCGACATCTCCTGTTTCCAATAAACCTGATAAAAATGGCGATACGATTGGCAAATCGGTAAAATTCATATGTCCAGTGCCTTTTATAACCACTGAATATGCATCCAATCCATTTTTTTCAGCACTGTAATTTGGATAGTCAGCTTTAAGCTGCAACGCTTCCTGATAATGTGACTCATTGTACAAATTCATAAGTGGTTTAGGATAGGGTACATCGGTCACTATTTCTTTCCCATCTTTAAAACCAATAATTTCTCCCATCATCGTACCATCAACCACAATAACAGCATCCACATCCTCATCTTCTCTACCAATCTGTGCAGCTGTTGCCCCACCTAATGAATGACCCAAAGCCCCAATATGTTCTAAATCGATCCTTTTAAAAACTGCATCAGCAGTGTCCGAAACTGCGCTATTCTTTATGTAGTCCAAAACAAAGGCCATATCCTCTGTTCTTAGCTTCATCCATTCTTGTTCTAATTCATAGGTTTCCTTAGCATCGAGCTGTCCATTCTGAGCTTGCATCGCACTATTCATAAAATCGATATTGGCGATAATCGTTTCGCCATCCTCCTGTTTGGTCATAAAAGCGTGGTATGTATGATCAATACTAGCAACGATATAGCCATTGCTTGCTAATTCCTGAAAAGTAGAATAGTTACTCAGGCGATAGCCAAATGCCCCATGCGAAAAGATGACCAAAGGCATTTTTTCATCCGCAGCTTTGTCTTTCTTTAAGGATTCGTCAGTAGGATACCATAACTGAATCGTTACCTTCCTATTTTCATTAGTTTCCGAAAAATCCTCTTTTCTCGATTCATCCGTCAAAGTGTAGCTCTTTGTATCCACTGAATAATCTCCAGTAGTTTTAATTGGTTCGTATTGTGGCAAAACAAGTGCTGGAAGCACAACCATCACTATCAGTAAAACGCGACCGATAAAGGCGAGGATCGTTTTACTATTTTTGGTCGCAGCATTGCCTTTCTTCCGCACAAGGAAAAGTATCCCCAGTAAAGCTTGAATCCCTAAAAGCACCCCTAACATCATCCACCTAAAATCCCAAACAATGATTGGGCTTATTACGAGTAATAGGAAGACGCAAAACAAGGCAATTCTCAAAATGGATTTTTCCTGCTTGAAATTTGTTTTTTTGATTAAACTAAGGACGACAAAAACTACTTCTACTAAAATTAATACTCCCAAAATGGCATTTCCTAACATAACCACTCCTCCTCCTTCGGCTTTTTTAATTGATAAAAGCAAAAGTAATCCTACAAAAAAATGAAGTATAACATAAAACTCCTTCAGTAGACTGAGTTTGCTCACTACTTCACGAATATAAATAATAAAAAACTCCGCACAGAAAAAAGGAATCTTTATCGTGTGTAAGGAGTTTTCATTCACTGCTTCATCTATGGTTAATCTTACCACTAAAGTTTATTAAAAAAGAGAATACTAATGTAAATTTCACTAATTATTCTAATTTTTCTATCATCATTTACCATTTCTAAGTATGCACCAAGTTTTTTCAAGTGATCAATTATCGCAACTAGACCAATGTGGTCAAATTTTGTTATACTTATTTCGACCACACTGGTCTAAATTGATATATTTATAAGCCTACGTTAATGTTCAATGTTGGTTTTAATAACTTAGTTGATTGGAGCGGAAGGCACGAAGACTCCTGCGGGAGTACGGGGCTGGGGAGACTCCGAAGGCGCAAAGCGCCTAGGAGGCTCCCCGCTACCGCCCGCGGAAAGCGAAGTGCCTGGAGTGGAAATCAACGGCCATTTTATAAAATACTACCAGGAATGTGGTGCCCGAATGACAGATAAATTCAACAAGCTCGAAGCAGAAAAACAAGAAAGTATTATCCATGCGGCCTTAATTGAATTTGCTGAAAAGGGGTTTGAAAATGCCTCAACCAACCAAATTGTCAAACAAGCAGGAATTGGCAAAGGCATGTTATTTTATTATTTCAATACTAAGCAAGAACTTTACCACTATTTATTAAATTACAGTTTTGATATTTTAATGCAAAAATATCTGGACCTCATCGACGATAACCAAGCAGATTTCATTGATCACTTACAGCATATTACCAGACTTAAATTCAACTATTTTACCGAATACCCTGAAGTAAACCAATTTTTAGGAAGGTTCGTCCTTATCGAAGGAATGAATATTCCCGAAGAATTAAAACAAAAGTACGAAATGGTTATTGAACTAGGAAATACCAAGGTTTATGGCAATAACAAAATTGATTCCTCGCTTTTTCGTGATGATGTGAATCCTGAGAAAGCATACCAACTCCTTGAATGGACCATTAAAGGCTATCAAACTGAGTTGTTGCAAAAATTTAATGGAAAAAAATTCACTGAACTTGATCTAGTCTCATTGTGGAATGAATTCGATGAGTATCTGGCGATTTTAAAGACTTGTTTTTACAAAAAAAATCAAGAGTAGCACCTCAAACCATGACTTGGAGGGCGAATAAATGAGTTTAGTAGAAGTAACAGAGTTGACCAAAAAATTCGGGAAGTTTACAGCATTGGATCATGTCAATCTAAGAATAAATGAAGGGGAAATATACGGGTTTATCGGTCCAAATGGATCAGGAAAATCAACCACTATTCGAGTGCTATTGGGAATGCTAAAAGCCAACGCTGGCGAAGTCAAGATCTTTGGAAAGGACGCTTGGCAGGATGCTGTGGAAATTCACAAACGAATTGCCTACGTACCCGGTGATGCAAATCTTTGGCCAAATTTAACTGGTGGTGAAGTCATCGACTTATTTTTAAATATGAGAGGCAATGGTAATAAAGGCAAACGTGACGAACTGATTAAAAAATTCGATTTAGACCCGACAAAGAAATGTCGGACCTATTCGAAGGGAAATCGCCAGAAAATCGCCTTAATCTCAGCGTTTGCTTCTGATGCCGATTTATATATTTTAGATGAACCTACCTCTGGTTTAGACCCTTTAATGGAAAGAGTGTTTCAGGATTGTGTGCGTGAACAAAAACAAGCTGGCAAAAGTGTATTACTTTCTAGTCATATCCTATCAGAGGTAGAAAAACTGTGTGACAAAGTAGCCATCATTCGTGAAGGTAAGATTATCGAAACAGGAACCTTAATGGAATTACGCCATTTAACCAGAACCAACTTAACGATTTCGACAAAAGAACCAATACCATCGCTAAAAGAAATAAAAGGGATCCACAACCTTATAGAGAAAAATTCGGAGCTGTCGTTTCAGGTTGATACTAACGAAATGGATGCGATTATTCGGTATATCAGTCAATACGGGATTATAAAATTGGAGAGTGCCCCTCCGACACTGGAAGATTTGTTTATGCGGCACTATCAAGGAACGGAACCATTTCCTTCTGGAGTGGGAGGTACAAAATAATGTACGCTCGTCTATTCAAAGGAACAGGCAAAATTACCAAGCTAATTCTTAGGCAGGAAAGAGTCAAAATTTTGGTTTGGTTATTGGGACTTATTGGCGTTACCTTAGCTGCTGCTGCAGCATATCCAGGGGTTTACCCCGATGAACAATCTCGCCAAGCTTTTGCGCTTACTATGGAGAACCCAGCCATGATCGCCATGGTTGGACCTGGCTATGCCTTAGAAGATTATTCATTAGGAGCCATTTTTGCTCATGAAATGTTGCTATTCACCGTAATTGCCGTGGCAATTATGAACATCCTCCTTGTCGGACGAAGTACCCGAGCTGCTGAAGAAGATGGTCGAGTCGAAATGCTCAGGGCACTTCCCAATGGTCCGCTATCCAATTTAGGTGGATCGATGATTGTGGTTTTTTTAACCAATGTGGTGTTAGCACTGGTTACTGGAGTCGGATTGGCCTTATTGGATATTGATGGTGTCAATTGGTCTAGTTCACTTCTTTATGGATCAATTTTAGGAGCATCAGGAATTATTTTCGGAGCCATTTCAGCCATGTTTGCTCAACTTGCCGAAACATCTAGAGGAACCATTATGCTTTCTTTTACCACGATGATTTTGGCTTACCTTGTCCGCGCCATTGGTGATGTGAGTAATGAGACTTTATCACTTTTTTCACCACTTGGTTGGACTGGCAGAACAGGGGTATTTGCTGAAGATGTTTGGTGGCCGGTTTTACTTACATTAGCAGTAGCTATCTTAATTGCGATTGTAGCTCTTTATTTAAGCGCCATCCGCGATTTGGGTTCAGGCTTTATACCCGTGCGAAAAGGCAAAAGCCACGCATCAGCCCTATTAAGGACGCCATTCGGCCTTATATTGCGACTACAGCGCACCAATATGATTGCTTGGGCAATTGGCATTTTTCTCCTTAGTGCATCCTTTGGTTCAATTCTAGGCGATTTGGAAACGTATTATGCTGATAATGAATTTATTCAAGCTTTTCTGTCTGAAGATCCGGATTTCTCAATGACCGAACAGTTTATTACCTTGCTAATAGCAATTATGTCATTGATTAGTGCCATCCCGGCAGTGATGATAGTATTAAAATTAAAAGGCGAGGAAACTAAAAATCGAACAGAACACTTCTTTAGTCGGGCTGTTTCACGGACACAGGTGTTAGGAAATTATTTCGTTTTAGCCATTGTTTTGAGTATTTTTATGCAATTGCTAGTCGCAATTGGTCTATGGTCTGCTGGAGTTTCAGTGATGGATGATCCGGTATCTTTTGGAACAACGATCAAATCAGCACTCGCCTATTTACCAGCGATGTGGTTAATGATCGGGCTTGCTGTGTTACTTATTGGGGCAATTCCTAAAGCTTCCGGGCTGGCCTGGCTTTACGTGGTTTATTGTTTTATCATTGTCTATCTTAGTGAACTCCTTGATTTTCCAGACTGGATAAATAATCTATCATCTTTCCGACATGTTCCTCAAATCCCCATTGAGGACTTAAATATGGTAACACTGTTGACATTGACTTTGATTTCGGGCGTTTTAACTTTTATTGGATTCATCTGTTACAATAAACGAGATATTACTGGGTAACAATCATTTAGAAGGCAAAAAGACTGGAATATGAAAAACCAGTCTTTTTGTTTTAATCATAAACCCAAATATTTCAAGGTAATCAAATCTTATAAATGAATTTGTTGAGGAAAACTACTTTCAACTTACTAGGAGGAATTACATTGAAAACGATATACGATTTTACCGTAAAGACGACAGGCGGGCAGGAAAAATCCTTGCAAGAGTACGAAGGTAAGACCCTAATTATTGTCAACACAGCCAGTAAATGTGGACTTACGCCTCAATTTAAAGGACTTCAAGAATTATATGATAAATACCAGGATCGTGGTTTGGAAATTTTGGGTTTCCCTTGTGATCAATTCAACAATCAGGAATTTGAAAATATTGAAGAAACAATGCAATTTTGCCAATTAAATTACGGTGTTACCTTCCCTATCTTTGCAAAAATAGATGTAAATGGCGCAAATGCCGATCCCCTATTCGTGTTCTTAAGAGGGCAAAAAAAGGGACTGCTCTCAGATAAGATTAAGTGGAATTTCACGAAGTTTATGGTTGACCGCAATGGACAGGTCATTAACCGTTATGCACCTACTATGGGGCCAAGTAAAATGGAAGCTGATTTAGAAAAGCTATTGTCCCCTAGTTAATTTTGGTCTGGTCTGAGAATCTTTACCCCAATTGGGGGGGCGGATAGTGGACCAGCAGAGGGGGGGAGGTAAAATAAGCGGAGGTTTTCCGGTAATTTGCAAAATAGTGCTCATTTCGGGCGGTATAAGCGGAGTTTTTCCGGTTATGCCTAACAAAATCCCTTATTTTCACGTTTTTTGCCTCAATAGGCGGAATCTCTCC
>CALCRD010000005.1 GCA_937894355.1 uncultured Bacillus sp. | reverse complement strand
GATTAGAGAAAAGTATCCATTTGTACTATGTAATGTTCACTTTTCGGAGATTGCCGCAAACAGTGTGAGAACAAATGCTATAGAACGTGGAAAAGAGAGTATTCGTTATTTTGCAAAGTTGGGGCATCGCAATATAGCTCTCTTTCTAGGTCCGAAAAACATTCAGAATAAACCTAGCAGGGGAGGGGTAGTTGAGGGTATACATATAGCTGCATCGGAATTAGGAATAAAAATTGCAGCAGAAGACTTGATTCATACAGGCTATAGCCAAGAAGAAGCACATGATGAAACTATCAAATTGTTGAGCAAAGCGAAGCCGCCAACTGCAATTTATGCAGCAGATGACGCAATAGCTGTGGGAGTTCTAGAGGCCGCACAAAAGTTAGGTTTTGATGTTCCAGGGAAATTATCTATTTTGAGTGGTGTGGATACTTATAAAACGCAGTTAGCATCAATTCCAATCACTGCTGTCCAGATACCTTATGACAAGATAGGTTTTAAATCAGCAGAATTATTGCTGAAACGTTTACAAGAAAATGAAGAAGGTGAGAGTCAACAAGTTTTTCTTCCGTTTAATATCGTAGAAAGAAAATCATGTGGCCCAATTAATTGTGCGAGAATACTAGAAATTATATAATGTATACATGGAGGAATAAAGGATGGAAAAAGTACGATTGGGGATTATCGGGCTAGGTCACCGCGGAGTTTTGGTAGACTCCTGGCGTGAAGATCCACGGGTTGAAATTATTGCAGGAGCAGATATCAATGAGCAGAGGCTAGCTGATTTTCAAAAAGAAAATCAGGGCGCAGCTATTTTTACAGATTATCGTAAAGTATTAGCTATGGATGAGATCGATGCGGTAGCAATAACTTCACCTGATTATTGCCATGAAGAACAGGCAGTAGCAGCATTTAACGCAGGGAAGCATGTTTTTTGTGAAAAACCATTAGCTATAACTGTAGAGGGGTGCGACAATATTCTGCGCTCTTGGCAGGAATCTGGTAAAAAGTTTATGGTAGGGTTCAACATGAGATATATGAACCAATTTAGAACGATGAAAGAAATTTCCGATAGCGGATTACTCGGTGAGATAAAAGCGGTTTGGGTTCGACATTTCGTCGGTTTAGGTGGCTGGTATTATTATCATGACTGGCACGGTCTTAAGGAAAACTGTAATTCGCTTCTTTTGCAAAAAGGTTCTCATGATATTGATATTATCCATTGGATTACTGGTCATTATACTAAACGAGTAGCAGCTTTTGGAAGTTTGGATTATTATGGAGGTGATAAGCCCGACTCTTTAACTTGTCCAGAGTGTTCAGAGCGAGAAACATGCCCTGATCAAGGCGGGGAATTGTTCGAACAATGTGCTTTTAGGAAGGAAATTGATATTGAAGATAATAACGTAATGATCATGGAACTTGATAATGGGATAAAGGCAACTTATATGCAATGTCATTTTACCCCTGATTATGAACGGAATTATGTGTTTATCGGAACTGAAGGCAGAATGGAAAACCATCAACTTGAGGGAAAAGTTATTGTAAAGACAAGAAGAAGATTTGGGAAAAAAAGTCTTGCCGATCGGATTTATAAAGTCAAACCTGCTGAGGGTGGACATAGCGGCGCAGATCCGGTTATATGTAAAGATTTTATTGATATGATTATTAATAACATAGAGCCTGTAGCGACCCCATTAGCAGGAAGAATGAGCGTGGCAGCTGGCTGTGCAGCGGCATGTTCATTAAGAGAAGGAGGGGTGCCTAAAGAAGTAAAGCCGGTGCCCATGTATATACAAAATAACAGCTAGAGTTATATTTTGGGTGGAAAGACAAATGGTGATTAATGGGGCAAATGAGCACTCTAGAAAGAGAAGGATAAAAGCTTACACTTAATCTTGCTGAAAGTAAATTGGGGGTGGTGTATTTGAAACGTCGTCTAGCAGTACTTTTAGTTGGTTTAGTAGCTCTTTCAGTTTTTTCAGGCTGTGTAAAGAAGACTAAGAGAATCGATCAGCAAAAGAAGGATCTTATTCAATTTTGGGTTGCCGAAAATTTTGAAGGGGAGGGGAAGCAATGGGAAAAAGTTGTAGAGAAATATAACAATGATAATCCTGATGTAAAAGTAGAGCTTTCTGTAAAGCCTTGGGATCGAACACCGCTGAACGTAGCACTTCAAGCCAAAAAACCACCAGATGTTGTCTTCCATTATTTTTCAGATGAACTTCCCGCGGATGCCTATGAGGATTTACGTGTGGATTTGATGGATTATCTTACGCCACAAGAAAAAGAAGATTTTGGTCCCGAAATAATTCAGAAGTTTACCAATTCAAAAGGAAAAATGTACAATTGGCCATGGTTTATCTTTCAAACAGCTTGGATGATTGGCAATGGAGACTTGCTCAAACAGGCAGGTTTAGATCCCGAACAGATTCAAAATGATGGTTGGACTTGGGAGAACTTCATAAATACTTGTAAGAAAACATCAGATGGTGAAAGATACGGATATGGCGATGCGCAGTCACCGGAAACAGTTAATTTATTACTGAATGGCCTTGCAGGCCCGATAGTATCAACAACGAAACCAGTGGAGTTCAATTGGGGAACTCAAGCTGCATTAAATGTGATGAAAAATTATCGCGATTTGATATACAAGGATAAAGTAATGCCTAAGGAAGTACTGGGTATTGATGTATTTGGACTTCACGAAAAATTTCAAAGAAAAGAATTTTCGATTATCAGATCATGGATAGCATGGATTCCAGACTTAGAGGAAAAGGGTAATATTTCGAAGATATACATATTACCATATCCCCAAATGGACAATAAAGAGGTAAAACTGAATGTTGGTTCAGGTGGCTGGTCTGTTTTTAGACAAGAACCCAGTCAAGGTGAGGCTCACCTTGAGAAAGTAATTGCATTCGTTAAATATATATCCAAACCTATGGCTGGTGAGTTTATCCCATCTAACTGGAGTGGTCTGCCAGCTTCCAGAAGCGATCGTGAAGAGTTTCTCCCTCAAATGACGAAAGATGATCCTAATATTGCACTTGTGGCTAAATTCTTAGAAAGCGGTAGTATGACACCAGCGCTACCTACAGTAGCTAAAAAAATGAATGAAATTGTCAAGACGTACACTTCAGAAGCTATGAGTGGTAAAATAACAGCCAAACAAGCAGTAGAAAAGTGGTCAGCAGAGGCAGGGAAATTGCTAAATTAGATTGAGCTAACAATCTATAGAGGAGATTTACAATGAATTTAAGTTTGAGAAGAGGTATTCATAACAGGGAAGCTATAGCGGGTTATCTTTTTGTAGCTCCAGTTTATATTGCGTTCATCTTATTTACATTATATCCCTTAGTAAAATCTGTGATCATGAGTTTTACCATGGTAGGAACGGAATATGTAGGTTGGGTTGGCTTGCAAAATTATGCAGCCGTGTTCAAGGATTACGCCTGGTGGCCATCGGTAAAGAATACAATTATTTATTCGGCGGTTGTGGTTCCGGCAGCCATTTTCATTCCATTTTTTTTAGCGGCGCTGGTCCGGCTGATGACACCAGCGGCTCAAACAATTGCCAAGTCATGTCTTTATCTGCCCCAGGTTAGCTCGGGTTTAGTGATGTCTTTGGTCTGGTTTTGGATTTACGATCCCTTCAATGGTCTCATGAACTATTTAATAGGGAAAGTTGGCATTCCGCCTCAGATTTGGCTGGGTGATGCAAATACGGCACTTTTGGCGCTTATCTTAATGTCAGTCTTGGCAGGGCATGGTTCTAATATGCTCCTTTATTTAGCTGCCATGGGCGGGATTCCTAATACATTATACGAAGTAGCAAGACTTGAAGGCGCGAATTGGTGGCAGACTTTGCACAATATTACCTGGCCGCTCCTCAGGCCCACTGTCCTTTATGTAATGATCATGTCTATTATTAGTTCTTTCCAGGTTTTCACTCCGGCTTACGTAATGACCCGCGGTGGACCCGGCCTTGCAACTTCAACTGTTGTCTATAAGATTTTCAACGACTTATTTACCTACTTTTCTTTCGGTATAGCTACAGCTGAGGCGTTACTTTTGGCAGTGGTTATAATTGGCATTTCTCTGATTCAATTTCGCTTTTTTGCATCTGATGTGGAATATTGAGGTGATAACATGCAGAATAAAGTAAGTGACATTTTAAAGAAGGTTCCAGCTTATCTGTTGGTAGGAATCTGGATTGTTATTGCCTTAACTCCCTTATTGTGGATGGTTTCAACTTCCTTCAAAGGGGAAACCAGTCTCATGTCAACTCCGCCTAAGTTAATACCGGATCCATTTAGCCTGGAGAACTATCAGAAGCTCCTAGAGCAGCCTGTGTTCCTTTGGGTCAAAAACAGCGTGTTTGTAGCAACAATAATTACGCTTGAAGTTGTGATAGTAAGTTCCATGGCCGGTTATGCTTTCGCGAAGTTGCAATTTCCTGGTAAGAACTTTATGTTTTGGCTCTTAATAAGTACCATGATGATTCCAGGGCAAGTGACTTTAGCTCCGCTATATGAGTTAGTTATGAACTTTGGCTTTTTAGATAGTTTTAAGGCTTTGATTTTCCCTCCTATGGCAGCGGTATGGGGTACGTTTCTGCTTAAGCAGTTCATTCAAACCCTTCCATCTGAACTTATAGATTCAGGTAGGGTAGACGGCGCATCGGAGTGGCAGATTTTTAGCCGGATCATTTTACCTGTAGCCAAACCCGGGCTTGCAGTGTTGGGGATCTTTACCTTTGTTGCGCACTGGAACGATTTTATGTGGCCCTTAGTAGTGTTGAAAGATCAGAGTAGATACACTATCCAGTTGGGTTTATCAGCTTTTCGCTTTGAACATACAACAGCCTATGGCCCGATGATGGCAGGTGCGACACTTGCAGCTTTGCCCATGGTGATTATTTTCCTTCTGCTCCAAAGATATTTCATGGAAGGGTTAACGGTAGGAGCGCTAAAAGGATAGGGGGGGATAACGTGAAAAAGTGGAAGATGCTGTTTCTTTTTCTGGCAATTACTTTTACAGTAAATTTAAGTTGTTCTGCGAAGCAGGTAGCAATATTTGGTTGGTATACAAATTCGTGGATAAATAATGTTTTTGCTCCAGCTGGTATTGATACTATAGCGTCAAATATTTTAGAACAACCAGCAGAATGGGGAAAATATCCCATGGTAGTAATAACCCAGGGTAGTGGTTATCCCAAGTTTGATGAAAAAGCAAATAATGACGTGTATAGTTATATCGAAAAAGGAGGGATTTTAATACTAACTGGTGCTGCCTCAGGTCAAATGGGAACAGGACCTAAAAGCATTCTGGATATTAGCCCAAAAGAGAAGTGGTTCGGAGCGGAATTATATGCTTATGGAACCAAAACTCCCTTTGTAGTTGTTAATAATGAACACCCGCTTGTATCTCATTTAGAAGTAGGTCGCGAATACAATTGGGAAGGTCTTGAACCAGGATTACGAGTTGGTAGACTTACCAGCGGAAAATTGCTTGTTGGCTCTGAAAAGGGTGCTGCTATTTTTTTTAATAAAGTTGGGAAAGGACAGTGCATCTATTTGATTGGGAATCCACAAGGCATAGATGATGCTGAATATAACGAGGACTATGCACAAGTGGTTTCGAAAGTCGCAAAGTTAATTTCTGATGATGCAATAACTAGCAACGAAACCGAAACAAAGAAGATTGAAATAACAGGTGATCCTAATTTGCCGATAGATTCGCCAACGAATTTAGAAGCTGAAGCAGAATTAGCTAGGGTGATTACATTAAAATGGATCACCCCAGGCGGAGGGAAATCGGCAAGACGGGCTTATATGTATAAGGTTATCCGTTCTGTAGCGAAAGACTTTCCGGAAGAGCTTAGTCAGGAATTTCAAGTTAGACCTGTGGCTGTTCCGAGTCCGGCAGCAGATGAATTCGAATGGTTGGATTCCGATATAGAACCTGGCCTTGTCTATTATTATCAAGTAATAGCATATGATGAATTCTTAAATGAATCATCACCTAGCAATGTAGCGATTGTGGTCGCACCTATTCTTCCTGGGCTTGAGTAGGATGATAAGAAGGTTGGAAAACGTTAAGTTTTTAAGAACTTAAGGGAGGTCGTAATAATGTTGAGGTTTAAAAAGGCAATACTGTTGTTATTTGTTTTGGCATTTGTTGCAGTTGGAGCTAGTGTTGGTGCCCAAACTAAAAAGGTATATGTTGCAGGGTGGTGGAGGAATGATTGGAAAAATAATATACTGGAACCTCTTGGGATCGAGGCGGTCATAGGCGATTGGATTCCCCATACACAATGGGATGATTATGATACAATTATTTTCACTCAAGGTACAGCAAAGGTCGAGAAATTAACAGAGGAACAATTGCAAGAAGTGATTAGGTGGGTTTCAGCAGGAAATAGCATTATTCTTGCTAATAATTCTGCAAA
>CALCRD010000004.1 GCA_937894355.1 uncultured Bacillus sp. | reverse complement strand
TAGCTTCCACTTCTTGTTCATCAAGCTGATAATTTCTTGGTCCAAAGGCTACATCATCAAACACCGTCATCATAAACAACTGATCATCAGGGTCTTGAAAGACCATCCCTAATCTTTGACGTATCATGGGAAGGGTTTTTTTAGTCAATTCGACATCCCCAACCAGGACCTTCCCACCATCTGGAAAATGAACTCCCATTAGCAACATTAACAGAGTGGATTTCCCAGCTCCATTCGCGCCGATAATCCCAACAGATTCTCCATGGTGAATGGTAAAAGACATATTCTTAACTGCTTCGTGACCATCAGGATAAGCAAAATGCAACTCCCTGACTTCAAGCTTGTGATGACTCATTATTGCACCATCCCTGTAAACAATGAACCAATCAACATTGGTAAATTGTATAATCTCGCTAAAATAAAAAACAAACTCCACCCCGCTAAATAGGCTAAATCTTTGGCTCTAATTTTAGCAATATCTCCTGTATGATATTCACCTGTAAAGCCCCGCAAATTCATTGACTGATACACTCTTTGCCCTCTATCAAAGGTTCTTAAGATTAATTGCCCGGCAAAAGAACCCCAAGCGCTCCGATGGATTCCCTTCTGCCTCGGTGCTCGCATGGAATAGGCACGCATCATTCTCGAGACCTCTTCAAGTAAAACAGAAATATAGCGGTAGGTAAGTAATAACTGGAGAACAAATATTTTCGGAACCTTAAGCATTCTTAAAGCTGCTGCTAGCCGATCCATTCCGGTAGTAGCAATTAATAATAAACTGACTGTCACTGTTAAACCACTTTTAAGCAAAATTGCCAAAAAAGTAAGCCAGCCTCTTGAAATAGCCAATCCAAACACAACCACCTGCTGATGATCAAATACTGGATTCAATATCCCAATGCCAACAATAAATGGCGTAACCAATAAAAGTCTTTTTAAAATTGCCCCTACCGGGATTTCGGCAAAGGCAAAAATGAGCACAGGATAAAAAATAAAAGGTAAAAGTCCTGCTATTTCATATCTAGCAAATGACACAACCACAGTTAAGTAGACAACTGTGGTTAGTAGTTTTATGAGCGGATGAATCCTGTGTATCGAGGTTTCTTTCCGAGCTAAATCATCAAGTAGCCTCATATTATTCAATGAATTATTCATGTTCGTCATGTAGTATCAGATCCTAGTGCCAAATTAAGAGCTAGATTTGCTCCACCAACAAAGCTTAAAATTTTGTACTTTCTTTTCGTTTCTTCATTTTCACCAAACTTATGATTAACCCTGTAAAGACAGCTAAAGCAAGAGTTAGTGCTCCACCAACTATACCTGATACGCTTGTCCCGGAACTAACCGCTGGCCATGCTTCTTCAGCTTCAGTAGCTGGTTCTACAATCGTTTCACTATCACTCTCTTTAAAACCGTAATCAGGTAAAAACGCTGTTTTGTTCTGAATTTTTGCTAATGTTTCATAGATGGCACCAGATGCTTCCAATTCTGTCGTACCTGCTGTTTTTTCCATTGCCCATTCTAGGCCATCAGGATTTGCCGATGCAAACCAAGAGACACTACCACCGATTACTACAACTGCAAGAATCAGGGTGGTTAATACTTTTTTAAATGATATTTTCCCTAAAACTTCACCGGTCCTAACGCTAGTTAGAATTTCTGGTCTGGCTTTCCAAACAAAAGTGACAACTGCAGCGGTTACAAGTCCTTCAACGACACCAATCGCCAAGTGGATCGGTTGCATTAGCAGGACAAAGGTCGCAAAAGGTAATTCTGTTTTTCCAGATAAAAACGTTTCCAACACTACACTAA
This sequence comes from uncultured Bacillus sp., assembly GCA_937894355.1. GTDB lineage: Bacteria > Bacillota > Bacilli > Bacillales > Cytobacillaceae > Bacillus_BU. Next base: position 337 of record CALCRD010000004.1, on the reverse strand, counting down.
ATGCTCCTAATTGGAGACCCACTAATGCTGAGGTAATCGTTCCCCAAAAAATCCGCTTGGATGTGACTCCTTTTCTGGTAATCCATTTATATATAATAGGATAAGCAATAAAGCATGTATAAAACCCGAGATTAAATAAATTGGAGCCAAAGGCCAACAATCCACCATCGCCAAAAAATAATGCCTGAATCAATAGGATCGACGCCATCGTCAGGAAGCCTGCGTATGGCCCGAGCAAGATTGCCAGCAGCATCCCACCACCGATATGACCACTAGAACCTGTTCCAGGAATAGCAAAATTAATCATTTGAGCTGCAAAAACAAAGGCGCCCATTAC
>CALCRD010000003.1 GCA_937894355.1 uncultured Bacillus sp. | reverse complement strand
CGATTAACGCTTCGCGAACTTCTTCGATGTTCATCGCCCATTCCTCCAGTTCTGCCAAAATATCACTATTGAAAATTTTACGTTTGGCATCGGCGGCTGACAACATCATCAGCCACGGCAACTCCTGTTCATTTTGTTCTTTCAATTTCCGCCGGTATTTTTTCCATTGTACCATGAAACTACTCAGGTCAATCAAATGGAACTCGAGCCGATTTGACCATAAAAATCCTTCTTCATCTTCCCTGATATGGAACTTTGTATGAAAGCGGTCGGTTTCGAATGGAAATAAGGGGTAGTTAACAATGGTGATAAAAATGGTGGGAGGAAGCAGCGTATAAGCCTCACCTGAGTTTAATGAAGAGGAAAACATTCGCGACCAGTAATAAAGCGTTCGTTCTGGCATATCCTGCTGGTCCCTAATTTGCACTTCGACATTGATTCTTTCACCTAAAGTCGTGAACACGGTGACATCGAAGCGAACCGTTTTGCCATCGGTGCGATCTTTTACTTTTTCTGTATTTTCAAAAGCCAAATCGATTATGCGATCCGTACCTTTTCTTCCTAAAATATCATTTAGAAAGGCGATGGTGATGTGCTTTCGGCTAGGTTCTCCAAAAAGCTGCTTGAACATAAAATCCAATTTTAAATCAAGGTATTCTTTTGTCATTTGAGGATCTTCCTTTCGGGGTTTTTTGAGAGAGAATGGGGGAATGTGTGTGTGAATCGTAGAAGTATTTCCTACCTCGTTTATTTCGCCATCAATAGCGTAGTCTCCTTTTCGTTCAAAATACTGTAACATTCTTTATTTTAAAAAATAAAAAACCGCACAAGTGACTAGTCACCGTGCGGTTATGCCAATATGATGAAATCAATTTACCTTGGATAGAATCCTCTAGACTATTGATCCTAAATTGAATGCTGTTGATAAAAAGTTTTATGAGGCTGATAATTCTGGGTACCGTTGATCTAGTTCAAAGGCAAGCTTTTTATATTCGACAATACCTAATTCTCCAAGAATATACTCTTTTTTAATATAATTATTCAACTCAGTAACATTCATCGGATTCTGTTTTATCTCTGAAATATAACGTTGAATTACATCATCTAATACCACAAAAATCAGCTCCTCTTCCTAATCCTTTATGATTTTATCGTTAAGAAAAGTATACCACGTGATATATGTCACATTGATTTTTTTAATAATTCAAACTTACGACATTTTTCTACAATAATTTCATTTTTTAAATACTACCTCACAAACTCAGTGAACAATCTTTTCAATTTTTTGAAGTTGTCGGTACCAGCCTATCCGATTAAGTACATTTGTAACAAAAACAAGAGCCCTCCCAATTGTTGGAATAGGCTCTTTCTTACAAAGGTCTTTTATGGTGTGGTGTGTATGGAATTAAACCTACCAGCCCTGCCTAGTTTTGATCAGGACTGTTCACCATAATTCCAGCAACTTGTGTTAACCTGTCATAAAAAACGGGTCCTGCTGGGTGAGAATCAAGACCAACTTCAACAAACGCTTCTTTCATACACCTAAGCCAGCAAGCTGCTCTCTTTGGAGTAATTTCAAATGGAAGATGTCTCCCTCTCATTGCTGGTGGTCCAAATTCTTGACTATATAGTGCAGGACCACCTAAAAATTGCGGCAGAAACATCCCCTGTTTCCGTTTGATTTCTTCCATATCTCCCTCAAAAAGTGGTCTTAAATCTGGGTCGGCATAGACACGTGGATAAAAGGCATCGACAAGTTTATCGATTGTCTTCTGACCACCAATTTGCGAAAAAAGTGATATATTATTTTCCAAAACTCCACCCCTTCCTTATGTATTTTTTCCTTATTTTCATTTATTATAAAAAGAAAGAAGGTTCAGTATTGTGATATAAATCACACTTTTGCATTCTAATGAAACATTATGTATTTTTAAACAAATAAACAGAAATCGAGGTAAGGTCATGATTTCAATTGAATATGAAGATATTACAGGTAAGGATTACCGCTTTTTAATAGAGGCTGCCGCAAAGGAATGTAATAGATTTGCAATAGTCGAGAGAAGAGATATGATGGCGGACGAAGCATTGGTAATGAAGAACTTCTACAAATTAGTTGAAGATATACAAGATTCATTCATTGAGATGAAAGAGCAGTCAGAATGGGAAACTACCAAGCTTTTAGACTCTACAGCATACGTTTTCTATTACGAGTTAAATAAAAAGACAATGCAGTTTTTACAAAAGAAAAGTAATTCGTTATTTGGTTGGATTTCACCGTATCTTCCCGTAGATTTAATGTTCTATAAAGATAATCAAATTTGGTTAGCGAGTTGCTCTCATGAGAGCTGGTTCACATGCGCTATCAATGCAAATATAAATAATAGTAAAGAATTTATTAATTATTTGCGTAAAGAATTGGGATCTTAGGACAACAGTGTTTTATTAATAGCCGTTGCGATTTTTGCCGTTAAATATTTCATTATCGGTCTACCAACTCTTTAAAGGTCTTATCATATAATCGCTTAATTACGTCTAATGCTTCTTGGTTTAATTCTTTTTCAAAAATCTCAGTTTCTTCTTGTTCCTTTTTTAGGTCTTTCTCGTTATTCATGAAAAGTAGACCCCCTTTAAAAAAGTAATAATTTATGTCCCTACTATACCGTATTCATTGAATAAATCCAATATTAAGGGTTTTCATTTGGAAGTATATAATTTCTAATTGCGACATTAGGGCTGGGCTCCAGACAAGCTGCCCGCAGATTCGTTTTTCAAACCTTTGATGTCAGATTAACCAGAACTACATACTTAATGTAGTTCTCAATTATAGAGCTTGCCATCCATTTTCACGGATTTATCACAATACTACTTACTATTTGACATTATTACCGAAACAATCAGGAAAACCTACTCCGCATACTTAATTAATAAAAAGCTGAATATCTAGTAAAACTACTATTTATGAGAGAATCTTCCACAATTCATCTTCAATATTACTTAGAGGCATATTTACTTTGATTCTTGTATCTTCATCATCATTCCATATGTAAAAATCAGATAATCCACCTCTAGGTGGATATAGATTTCTTATCACCCTTTTTAAATCTAATCCTAAAGAGTTATTTTCATCACTGTTTTGCAACAAACTATCTAATAAATAAATCCCTCTCTTAACTTCATTTATCTGAAAATCAATTTCTCCTTTTCCTTCCTGTTCAATGATCTTCAATAATTTTTCCAGTAAAAATTTTGCTCTTTTATACTTTTCCATTTATTATTCCTCCTAATTTAGGGGGTTCTTCCAAATAACTTCAACACATTCAACACAGTTTTAATTTCCACGGTTCTTGAATAAAAGATTGTTTTATTTTTTCACCACCTGTTTCCGGCACAGTGACGCCCCGAAGGTTTTCCCGGTGGACAATTCTTGAACCCTTTGCCAACCTTTTTTATGTTCATTTCCTGTTACTGGATAAATCACTTCGCCTTTGTCAGCCAAATGAGGAAATTTTGATACACTGTTATTCCTGCTCAATTTCTATTAAATTAGCTTTTGCAACAGAAACATCATCCCAATTTAATTTGTCGTAGTATAAATCATTCATCAATAACGGGTATTTTCTCCCCCATCCTTCCTTTTCCAAATGATATGAAATTGTCGAAAAGAATGAATGTACAAAACCGCTATGTCCAAATTCGTAATAAAAACAATCAGTAGAACTGTCCCCGCGTACACCCGATTAGCCACTTATTCATCATTTCGTGTTTTTAGAGGCATTGTTTAGAAATGCATTTAACTTATCACTTATATTTAATTTAATATTATCTAAATGATTCTTTTCTGCATTTATACTTTTAAAGTTCATTATAAAACTTTCGAAAGAATTAGATACTAAATATACATTTTCTCCAGCCATTTCGTGAAACCAAATATAAATTTTATTTTGTTTATCATCTTTTGTCCCCATGCAAACTAAATCTCCTCCTGGTAAATCTGCAATAGGAATTAAATCAGATGGTAATAAATCTTTATGAAAGTTTATTTTGTCCCCTATATTATTCTCATCATTATATAATCCATAAATTGAGTCTACCTCAAATTTTGTTTGCTTAATTTTATTTGATAAATCTATTGAAGGAATAAAGCAATAATCTTCTCTGATATAATCATTACCATAATGTTGTAGATAAAATGAATAATCTCGAGGTAACTTTATCTTGAATTTTTCTTCAATTTTCTTTATATGGTCTTCATTCCAAATTTCATTAATCTCTTTAATATCAAAATCAATTATTGCTTCTAACTTCTTTTTAAAACATTCCATTTTTTAATAACCTCCTCGTAAATCAGATGCAGAACCAATATGCGGAACATTTCTATGCAAATCAATAACTAAATCAGCCTATCAGCCAACCGTTTCTACCTTCCTCTTTTTAAAAAAACAAGCCAACAGGCCCAGCTCCTCCAGACAATAAATCTGATCATTATCTGCCCGAAGATTCGTTTTTCAAACCTTGAATGTCGCATTAACTAGAACTATTTGCACTATGAATTTCTTAACTATAATGCTTGCAATCCCTTTAGGGATTCTTTACAGTACTACTTACCTTCAGGCATTATTGCCAATATCTATCGGAGAACCTTCCCCGTGTACTCTAATAATAATTCTTTGAGTAATATTTTAGGGAATTCAGCTAGCCGATGAATTCCATTTTACTTGCTAGCGACAAATTCTTTATTTTACTATTGCTTTAAAAGGTGGATGTCCTGTCTCCTGGTAATTGAGTAATGATGGCTTTCTAAAACGCATACTACTATTAAGTTTAAACACCAAAATATTATCTCTTATTTCTTCTAAAACAACTTCAATCCATTAGGCATTAAGGGAATTAAGCCTGACAAAACATTCACGATATCGTTAATTGAAAGTTCTTTTCCACCTATATTTTCTTCGTTTAAGATATTTAACCTCATAAAGTCATCCTTGCTATTTAGTTTTTTTTCATTCTCTTTAACAGGATGAATTCTAAAAAGATATTTTTCTATATTAATTTTATTATTATCCTTAATTTCTTCGACAGTTTTTAATAAATTATCTTTAAAAATTTGTTTATTCATTTCCATCCTATATTCTCCTGCTCATTTTTTATTTGACGCTAGTTTTTGTCAGTTACTCAAATCAGCATATCCTGATTGATTCAAATTTATTTTATACAATCCTAGCCACGTATTTATAATAAAATTATGTAACTCATCCAAATTTACTTGAATCTTGCCCATCTTAAACCCTCGATTTTTGCTCTTAGCCTACGAATCTCTGTATTGATTGCAGCAACAAGTTCATCACAAACAGAGTAGATTCCCTTACCAAGCCCATTTAACTTTCCACTAATTTTATCATATTCCACACTCGCACCACCCTGAAACAGTTAAAGACTAAAGTTACCTTTAGCCCTCCAAGACAGGCTACGAGCAAATGATAGTTCTCACTAGACAGAAATCCCATCCACTAAATGATACGACCTAAGCTCGGCCGCACAAGCGCCCGTTCATAATTTAAGGTTAACCTGGTTTTCACTATTGACATGTTGTTAACTGAGTTTTATTATATTGGTATAGTAGTAGAGTCGTAACAAAAGTTTGACATAGTTTT
>CALCRD010000002.1 GCA_937894355.1 uncultured Bacillus sp. | reverse complement strand
AGTGCGACCGCACTTGGCTTTGACCAAGCCGGGCGCGGTGCGCTTAGGTCCATGGCTGTGGGCGCGTAAACTCCGTGATTTGACTTCTTCGTTTTGTCATCATGATCCACTATCCGCGCCCCGCCAGCGGTAATCGTGCTGTTAGACGAAGTAGGGGTGCGGCTTCGCCAAGGATGGCAATGACAAAACTTACAGATTATTTATTCTTAAAACTTATATTATTACTTGTCTACACCAGTCTCTAAATGATAATACTACTCTTTGAAAATCTTCATCAGATGGAAGATATCCATTATGAGCCACAATATTTCTTATTTTTTCTAACTCCTCGAACCTCAGCTCTATAAATTTTATTTCCTTAACAAATGGTAAAAAATCAGATTCATATTTTCTGATTAAAGTGAGTAAATCACCCCAATCAATATAAAAAAGGGGTGATGCGCCTCTAGGTGTTAACCATTTGTTTTTTGTTTCTACTTTCTTCCTAGACTGATACTTACCTTTCAACCCAGTATTAGCCGCAGTATCCCACCAGTTAACACCCAGTTTTTTGAAAAAAACATCTTCAATTAATTTACGAACAGAATTTTCATAGCAATGCAGAATAATATAAAGTTCTGCCATTTTTTGTGCTTCCTTTATATTAGATTCATGAAGAAATGGTGTATTTATAATTCCTGCTTTATCAGTAATTTTTGGCTCCTCTTTGAACATATGACCAAAGGAAGAGTCGTACTCCTCTATCACTTGTCTTACGAGCTTATATGTTCCTTCTTTGCTACCACGGCATACTCTTTTACTTTTAGCAAAGGCCTTTTTTATTCTTGTAACATTTAGACTTGGCAGGGAAACCTTGTGAAAATATTCATCAAGTACTTTTATACTGGTTTCTTTTTCACCCGTTACTCTTAAATGAAACCATATAAATGCTTCAGCTTGTTGTTCCTTAGTTTTTTCATTAAAAGGAAATATGTTATAAAATTTATCTAGCATCTATTTCCCTCCAACTATTTACCTACTGCCTTTTTTTCAGGCATATCATAGACCACATAATCTTCACCGGTATGATGTAATGCATATTTACCACCATCAGGTATTACTTTACCATCAAGCATTAAATTGGAAAGAACTGATGAAATTCTTGCTGGAATACGTGCATTCACAGTTTTAAGGCCTGTATAAATTTCATCTTTTGTTAAAGACTGTTTTTTCGCTTCTTTAATTAGCCAATACATTGCAACTAATACTTGTTGGCTTTGATTAGTTGGATGTTTTTGCTCATAAAATTCTCGATATGTTGTTCTTTCAGTTTGTTCTAACCCTAAGTCAACAGTTTTATAGCTTTCACCTTTTGAACTAGCACTTCTCTTCTTCTTGGTAGATTTTTGGTTAGACTTCTTTTCTTCCCCTAATTTATTATCATCCTCAACCTCTTCTACTTCATCAATAAATACTTCTTTTGGAGAGGTAGATTGTTGCTCTATTATTTCTTCTTTTGTTTCAATAAGCTTTGGTAAAAAGGCCTCCAATCTATTAAATACTATATCAAGAGCATCCGCCGGAGCCTCTACTAATACATTTCCTTCTTTCAAGTTAATTTGAATCTTAACTAAATCTGACATTTATTTTCATCTCCTTTTTTATTTTTTATATTAATCCCGCCTGGATGGCGGGTCATAGCACCCCCTATTTCGTCTAACGTTTGGCATTGCCGACGTCGATGAGCTTACAAGGCGGGCATTCTTCTTTGAATCTACCCTCCCCGCCGACTCGGTTAGCGAATCGATGTGGCCGCGAATTCCTCATGACTGACTTCCTTGATTTCACTTCATGAAACGCCCCCCCGCGGCCCGAAGCGGCAATGCCGTGTTATGTGATGTATTGGACCTAACCACCTTTGGTTCCCCAAACCAAACCTTTTTAATTATATTATTTATTTAAATTCCTGCATAAACACTATTACATCATCCCCCACCTTAAAATAATCCACAAGTTCCTTGATTAAGGTGTTATATTTCTCAGGCGTATTAAATCCAATTTTATCAGCCATCTTCTTGATTTCAATGCTTTCTAAGTAGATAGGCTTGGCCCTCTGCAGATATGCCTCTTTAAATTCCCTTTCCCTTTTACCGCTTAAAATATATCTGGCACCGGTTGCTCTTAAACAGTTGGTCAACTGTAAAGGTTTTGGATCACTGCTGGTGTATTTGACACCTGCAAGAGAATTAAACCAAGAACTGTTGATATCCTTAAAATCAAAACCCATTTTTCTCAATTTCCTGTTTACAATAATGTCAGAGAAGGTACTGAGCATTGATGTGCAAAATGTATTCCAATGCGGTTTTTCTTCATTTTTCTTATTAGGTTGCAGAAACATGTTAAAACCTGCACAAATTAATTCAATATGTTCTATTTCATGGCAAATAATTGTCTCCGCGACATGATCAGGTATCGTGGATCTAATTCCTATATGGTGTTTCTTTTCCAAGGGAACATACTGTGAATATCCCAGCCGACCACTAATAAAATCCTGTGAACCTTTTTCTATCAATTCAAAGACCAATTGTGTTAAATTAACATATTTTAGCTGATCGATATATTCATCTAGCTTTTCGCTGCAATCCCATTCTAAAATTTTTATTACCCTCGCCTCCCCAACAAATTTTACCGGGAAAGGTCCAATATTTCACATAACGTTTGGCATTGCCGACGTCGATGAGCTTACAAGGCGGGCTTTCTTCTTCGAATCAACCCTCCCCGCCGACTCGGTTAGCGAATCGATGTGGCCGCGAATTCTTCATGACCCACTTTCCTGATCCTGATCCGCATCATGAAATGCCTATCGCGACCCGAAGCGGCAATGCCGTGTTATGTGAAGTTCCGACCTGATTTCAATATAATTCGTTTATTTTTTCGATAAGCAGTGTCCTATCCCAAAGAACGACATTATTTGCCTCTGCAATATCCTTAGCAGATTCGGTAAAATAGTTGTTTGTTACCACCATACCTTTATCACATCTGTAGTAATTAACGCCCGCGGCCACCTGTTGGATTGCTGAATTAGGAACTTTACCGGAATAGCATTTTGCTTGAATCCCAATTTTTAAATCGTTTTTTTGAGCAATGATATCGATACCCTGATCCCCACTTGCCTTAGTAACAGTAACCCCGTAACCCATTCTTCTAAATATATCCGCCACAAAATATTCAAATTCGCTACCGTTCATAATATCTATAGCGTTAATTGAAATGGAAATATTTTTTGGTTCTTCGTTTAATCGTTCCTCAAACAGTTCCGCCCGTTTCTGTTCTTCGAAATTTAAAATTTCCTCAACAACAACATTGTAACATTCAAGATAATTTCCATTTCCAAACATCCCCCTATTAAGAAGGTAGTAAATAAATTCCCCTGCTGATCTCAAATTCTTAGGATCAATACTGTCTATGGAACAATAAGTTTTAACTGCTTCTGAAATGGAAAACTCATTAATACTAGAAAAGAACCCCCCATGTTCTTTCTCCCAAATATTTGCAAAATATAATTTTGCCGCTTCCTGGAGTAACCTGTATGTAAGATAAAGAGCCGTTGAATGATCTTCCGTTTTGATCTCCCTTCTTAAAAAGTCTACCAAACGATCGAAGTGTTCCTTCTTAAAATCGCAAACTAAATCCATGTCCTCGCTTTTATTTATTTTTTCTTCTTCCTTAAAGGAGAGCCTGATTCTTTCAGACGAGATAAAAAGGTTTTTCCCAAGAGGATCTTCATTTTCTAAAATTATCTCAAATAGGACTATTTGTCTAAAATCCATAAATAGATTTGATGGAACCTGACAAATGAAATTGAACAATTTCCTGAACAGATCCTTATCATCAATTAACCCTGCCACAGTCAAATTTACAACATCCCGGAACTCTTTTCTTCTCCTTATAAATGTCTTGTTGAGTTCATTACTATAATCAATTATTTTTTTTGCACTTTGGTGATCCATTAAATACCTGTACCCATTCAATTCAATATCTACGAGCTTTTCTGTTTCACCATGGACAAAAATTCTAGCCTCAACGTCTTCACCAACATCAACAGTTATTGTTAGCGTTCCTCTAGGATTATAACCGTATACTAACGTTTTAGTTCTTCTCCCGGTTATTTTAATCACAGCATCATAAAATTTTTCTTCTTCCATATCGTAATATTTAACGCCGTCTAAAATAATATGTTGTTTTCTTTGCATCCCAAAAAAAGTATTACCCATTATTTGCACCTCCTGTTTTTGCGGATGCCTCCCACTAGCAAGAATTTCACAATCGAGGTAGGAAAGCGGATTACTCCGCTTCCCCCTCACAGACCCCGGCGTGCA
>CALCRD010000001.1 GCA_937894355.1 uncultured Bacillus sp. | reverse complement strand
CACTTATTGTTGCAATTCTCGCAAATTGGCATTTTTATACCCCCTATTTCTGCAAAATGTAAAAAAGAGTAAAAAATAGCGTTTATGCTTGTCACTGAGTTGGCCCTTTCGTTGAACAACTAAGATTTTACTCTTGTAATTCAATAAAGTACTTTCTTATATCTAAGGGTAACTCTTCTACTGCAAAAACTTTTAATCTTGATGTTCCTGGTGAAGTCATAATGACATAAGTTTTTTCATCATACTCAAACAAAGTGAATTGCCTTATGCTATTGGCACTTGTATCTAACCTTTTTATATAATCAAAATCTTCCTTCTTAAATCGCTCTTCGTAACCTTCTAACATTAGTTCTTGAGCTTCTTCAAAATCATCCGCAAAAGAGATAGCTTGGTATAATTCAATTGAATTTTTGGGTGTATAAAGGAATATGTAACATGCTGAACCACCCATAATAAAAAATACTATAATGAAAGAAATCCAATAATTTATTTTTTTCGAATTCAAAGCCGCCAAAGTATCAACTCCCCTTTTCCCAATAAGAGATACAATGCCGTTACCTCATAAGAAAATTTCATTAAATCTAAACTTTTTACTTATTTGTACCATTATTAATTAAGGAATCAATGTACTCTTTGGATTCCTTTAAACCAAGGCCAGTAGCCATTCTATATTTTTTTATTGCCTTAATTTTTTCACCTTCTAAAATTAGGCTTTTTAATTCTTCGTCTATTTCTTCTGTTACTGCATCGACTACTCCAATATGCTTAGCTATTTTATCAAGTGTTAAGTTTAATCGTGTAATTTCACTGCGTAAAAGACTACTATCTATTACTTTACTTGCCAATAATATTCCTCCAACTAGCCAAATAATGTTCTCATTCATATTTTGTCCCCCTTCATTTTAAACAGAAATATTAATAATTATTATCTAAGCCAACTCTCCATCCCATAAAATATGAAAATCCTTCTTCAAGAAAACTGACCAATAGTTGATCAAAGGCCAAGAAAAATGGACCGCTTAAAATTATAGTCTAAGTTGCAGCATTTTCGCGCTCGATTAGGAATTTCATTTCTGATGCAATGCTACCCGTGAGCATAATAATCACGCTACACATTTTAATATTTCACAATAGTCGTTATACCTCTTTCCGTATATAAAGTACGGTGTTTCAGGTCTTCAATCCAGTTTTTTTTATTCAATTGAAAGCATCCAAGAAAGTTTTCGTATGTTAGACTGCCTACATTTATTTTTATAGGTTCAGGATTATCAAGAATTTTATTTACATGTTCATATACATAAGCTTGGTTTGGTACTGAAATAATCTCCAATACATCTCCAATTTCCATGTACTTTTCAATATAGACCCAAAAATAGTCATCTCCGCCCATTACACCACCAATATTATAAATGTAGGGCATAGTAAATGCTTGTCTTACACCTTCTTCTTCCCATTCATCAAGTTTGTATAAAGTAAATTCTTTATTTGGAATATCAAATATACGTTTATCGTTATATTCTTGAATTTCATTTGGTAAAATTATTTCTTTAGATGATGCCATTGCAGTAAATCCAGACATATTTCTTCACCCTCGATTAGTCCTTATTCATCTTCTATCCATTAGCGATTGTTACTACTGTATTTGAATTTGATTACTGAAATAAACCAAATACCCAAACTATCAGATACATAGGAACTGCAACAATTATCATCCCTGCTAATAAATAGCCGAACGACCTAATAATAAATTGAAAAATATCATCTAAGGCATCTGCTAAGTCATCTACAAATCTCAACACTAAAATCCACTCCCACAACTTATTCCTTGGCAATTCCATTTTAACATTATTTTCCTTTAAAGGAACAAAATATATAGTACATTCAACGATGTTCTACTCAAAGTCTTCTGCTTCGGTGAATTATTTACACAAATTCACAATCTCCTTTAAAAGTTAGCATAGATTCTAATTTTCATTAAAAGAGTTGCTCCGAATCTGGCCCTAAACATGAACTAGGCGTGATCATCTTTCGATAATCGCGCCCAGTTTCTTGAAGAACTATTTAGTTAACGTTATTATTTTCTACTATCATCTCGATTAGGGGTTATTTTACTACGAATGAGCTCATTAACAACCTTTTCCATAAACTTTTCTTCTTCTTTGTTAAAAGCACTTGGAAATAAATAAGGATTAGGCTCTTCAAAAGAATCATCATTATCCAAGAGCTGTTTCTTCATTTCATCGTCCAAATTTGGTTCGACTATAGATTTCATAATCGACATCATTGCTTCGGTATGATTAAGCACTTCAGGATCATTAGGTGCTTTTCCTACTTGAATAAATTGCTTCATTTTACTTGTCCACGAGGTCATTTCCTTATCCATTTCAAGTCCCGCCGTGTACGAGTGTAATTTATTATACACCGAGTCGGTCGCATGCTCATTTATCCAGCGGTTTCGTGCGTCTTCATTTTTCAAAGCATGGATGAGTACAAGCAGTGATTCATAGTCGATAGCTTCTGGTCCTGAAACGTCTTTTTGGACACGATTAAGGATTTGTAAAACCGTTTCAATCTGTTTTCGTTTTTCTTCCAGTATATTTGCTTGGGTGACCAGTGTCTTCGAGAAATCCTGCTCAGGATGCTTCAGATATTCGGAAATTTCCTCCAGTGACAAATCCAAAAATTTAAGTACTAATATTTCTTGAAGCTGCCTAATAGATTTGTTGTTATACTTCCGATGCCCGTGTTCTGTGTATTCCGAGGGTTTCAATAGCCCAATATGATCATAGTGACGCAGTGTACGTTCAGTGATTCCTGTCAGTTTTGCAAATTCACCAATAGAGTATTTTTTCTCCATTGCCATTTGTTCTCACTCCCTTTCATTTTGAACTATATCACTTGACGTTACGTCAAAAGCAATGTCTTTTTAAGATTTCTGGAATTGTATAGCAATGGAGCCAGAAATCAGAATAATATACTATTTCGCATTCTTAACTTCTCTTTATTTATCATTAGCTTTTCTACTAACGCAACCGCTACTTTAAGTACAACATTTCACAATCTTACACATTGATGTTAATTTCATTTCTTTCAGAAAGGGGAATTATAGGTTAATTTACGCCCCTGTTAGATACTGGAGGTCTTGTTCATGTTGTCGTGGCTTTGCCACTCCTTCAATAGCGTTTCGTTTATGTAAACGGCAATTCAACAAACTGGAATTTGGCGAACATCGATTATATTTATATTATTCGCCTGTTCTTTTTGTTGTATATCACAACGGTTACAATTGAAACAAGAACAATCACAGCGTTTGCAGCAATGGTTCCCGCCCAAGTCATAGTCATGGTGCCGAAGATGGGGGATGCCGCATTGAACATGGTGTGGAATAATACGCACATAAACACACGGCCTTTTCCTGATATTTTGTAGATTGCCCCGTTGAAAAACCGAAACGCAATGAGTTGAACTGCAAACATCCAAAAGTTAATGAGTCCCTCACCGTGATTCGTCCCCGGAATGAAGAAGAGAGGGATATGCCATAAGACCAAAATGATTCCAGCAAAAACAGAAGATAAAACAAAGCCATATTTTTTGTCAAGCTCAGGCTGCAATATGTACATCCAGCCAGCTTCCTCCAAGCCACCGATAATAAGATTACCAGGCAGGGAAAGGAAGAACATATAAAACGGAAGCTCCATTTCCGTGTGGCCTGAAACAGCAAGGTGTATCAAAAAATACAGTGCAAGCCCACCAACAACGAACAAATA